>CAYWLT010000094.1:0-10336 GCA_964459295.1 uncultured Thermodesulfobacteriota bacterium | reverse complement strand
TGCGGCGATTTCATCCTCCATCTGAATATAGGTGCCGCCGACATCGGGAAGGCGCGCCGCCTTGTGCTCGGCCACTGCTGTTGCCGGCGTGATGGGATCGCCGGCAAAAAATCGGCACCCGGCTGCAATGGCTCCTGCCGCGCAGGTCTCCACGCTGGTAATGAAGTGCTCACCGGTAAGTACCGCCGCATCCGCCATGGAATTCCCTTTCATCTGTCCTCTGGGGGGTGTTGTAAAAATAATGATGTAATATCAGCATGTTCCGGTGCGCGAGTTTTAGCACCGCTGGGATCTTCAGTTGAATAAATCGCGAATTCCGGACAGATGATTTCGCAATAATGGCAATTTACACATTCCTGAACCCTTGCCGCGCAGGGAGGGTGATACCCTTTTTTATTAAATTTTTCTGAAACCTCAAGCACATTTTTTGGGCAGAAGTTGATACAATATCCACAGCCCTTGCATCTTTCCTCTATAATAAATAAAATTCCCCTCGGGACTTCAATTTTGTCGGAATCAAGAGGTACCCTCCAGAATTCCATGGAACAGTCTCCCCAAAAAATTATCTGCTATCACTCTATCTGTGCCGTAATATGGATATTATCCGTTTATAATGCCAAAAAAGTCAACCACATTTTTAAATGGTAGATTTTTCGTTCATACCCCCCTATTTTTTAGGGAGGCATCGGAATATTTAGATGTTAACGCCCGCTAAGAACTTTTAAATTTCAACGGTTGGATTTTTTTAAAAGAGAATAAGCATAGTCTAATGGGCGATTTAATAACACTTATCTGATTCGTGGCTCAAAAATCCCTTTCCCTTGAGCCTTTGAACAGTCTGAGGAAAATCATTTTTTCAATTACCTGCCAAAATATGGAAGGTGAAAGAGAAAACTACAGATGAATCGGCACAACCGCCTTGACAGTATAGGGAAAAAGACATAAAAAGACTGTGCTCCGGGAGCGCAACGCTTGCTGACGTGATTGTGAACCGGCGTCCTATATATCGGAAGCTATTATGCCTGAGGTGATGATCGAGAACCAGTGCTGTTACTATGCGGTTTCCCGGCGTGCCCCGGAAAGGGGGCCGGTGGCGGTTTGCGTGCACGGCTCCGGCTCGGACGGCATTGTCTGGTCATATCAGTTGAGCAGGCTGAGCAGCCGATACCGGATAATCGTTCCCGATCTGCCGGGTCACGGCAGATCCGAAGGTCCGATCCTTGACTCGGTGCCGGCATACGCCGCGTGGCTTGAAAAATTCTGTAATGCACTTAATCTGGACGCTTTTTTTCTTATGGGCCATTCCCTCGGCGGTGCGGTTGTCCAGGAATACGCCCACAGCAATCCCCATCGGGTCCGGGGCATGGTGCTGGTCGGAACCGGAACACGCTTTATGCTGTCGCGCATCTATCGGGAGCTGTGCGAGAGCGGTGCGCCGCCGGGGAGAGCCGGCGCAGCCGAAAGAGAAAACCGGGCAGACCCGTTTCATGAGGGATATGAACTGCTGCGCAGTCAGGGCAGCGGGACCTTGCATGCGGACCTTATGGCGGCGGCACGCTTTGATAGCTCAGAATGGGTCGGATCGCTCGTTGCCCCGGCGATGGTTATCTGGGGAAGCGGAGACGTGATAACCCGGCGGGAGATGCCGGAAGAACTGGCCGGGAAACTGCCCCGGGGCCGGCTGCAGATCATCGAAGGTGCCGGCCACGTTGTGATGATTGATGCGCGAAATGAATTTAACCGGCTGGTTGCCGAGTTCATCGAACAGCACCGCGCGGCGGACTGAACATGACCTTGCCGGCGTCCGCCCCACCGACTATCCAAACCTTGTTTCCTGACTGCGTATCCACCTGCTGCTGCGGGATTGAGGGGGCGGAGGCTGCCCCTGATCCCGAAGAGCGCGGCGTGATTGAACACGCGGTTGCCGCGCGGCGGCGGGAGTATATAGCGGGCAGGCGGTGCGTCCGGCAGGCTCTGGAACAATTGGGAGTCACGGCCGGTTCCCTGGACAAACGGCCCGATGGTTCCATCGCCTGGCCGGAAGGCATTGTCGGTGCGCTATCCCACAGCGATATCTGGTGCGCCGCGGCGGTTGCCCGGCGTTCCGAGGCCGCCGGTATCGGGCTTGACATCGAAACCATCGCGCGCATCGGAGAAAAACTCTGGCGCCGGATACTGACAGGGGAGGAGCGCAGCTGGATTGCCGGGCAGCCGGCCGGTGAGAGGCAGCGCTGGGCGGCGCTGATGTTCAGCGCCAAAGAAGCACTCTACAAATGCATCGCGGCGCGGGTTAAGCAAAGGATGGGCTTTATGGACGCCGTCATTGTTCCCGGCCTGCCGTCGCAGTCTTTTGCGGTGCGCCTGAACGAGCCGGTCGCCGCACAGCTTCCCCCGGGCCTCAACCTGCGGGGCCGTTTTTTCTTTTGTGACGGCTCGGTCTTCTCCGGGCTGGTGCTGGCAGGCAGTTGAAAAACACCCATCGCTTCGTGGCTAAGAAACTGTGTCATAATGTAAAAATTTCCGTGTTTGTCATTCTAAATCCTTCGCGGTGTCATTCTGAGCGAAGCGAAGAATCTCGTTGTTCCGCTCAGGGAAGGTTCCGCGAAGAAACTCAAACAATCAATGAATTGGAAAATGGAGATTCTTCGGCTGAAGAATAACATTATAACAAAGTCTCTCAAGGCGAGGGTCTGTTGATCCTTTCAACAACCTGCCGGTCTGAAATACCGGCCGGGGGCTTTTCAGTTGACAATTTAAGGCTGCTATTCTAGTGTCGTGTCTTCAAAACTCATCGTTATAGACCAGCAATAAACCCGTCGTTGCAAGAATCGTTTTAAAAGGAGGTAGATGCGAATGGCACAAAAATGGGCTTTTCTTTTTCCCGGACAGGGTTCGCAGTACGTGGGCATGGGCAAGGATCTCAAGGATAATTTCAAAGCCGCCGCTGATGTTTTTGCGGAGGCGAACGAGGCCCTGCATGAGGATCTCTCTAAACTCTGCTTTGAAGGTCCGGAAGACGATCTGAAACTGACGCGCAACACCCAGCCGGCGATCCTGACCGTGAGCATCGCGGCGCTGCGCGTTTTGCAGGCGGAGTCTGATCTTACTCCCGCCATGGCGGCGGGACACAGCCTGGGTGAGTACAGCGCGCTGGTCGCCGCCGGGGCATTGCGGTTTGCCGACGCAGTGGCCATCGTGCGTCAGCGGGGAACGTTCATGCAGGAGGCGGTTCCGGTGGGCGTGGGCGGCATGGCGGCTGTGCTGGGCATGGAGACCGATGTGCTGGAGCAGATCTGCAGGGAAAGCGCTGAGGGCCAGTGCGTGGCGCCGGCCAACTACAACTGCCCCGGACAGATTGTCATATCCGGGCACATGGAGGCGGTCCAGCGGGCTGCGGCGAAGGCTGAAGCCGCGGGCGCCAAAAAAGTGGTCATGCTGCCGGTCAGCGCACCGTTCCACAGCGCGCTGATGAAGCCGGCCGCCGAGAAGCTGGGCAAAGCGCTTGAGCCCATCACCGTGCAGGAGCTGAAAATACCGGTGCTCTCAAACGTTGAGGCGGCTTTTTATCCATCGCGAAATGAGGTCAAGCGGCTGCTCACCGAACAGGTTGATCATCCGGTACGCTGGATAGAAGAGATGGAAACAATGATTCGGGAAGGTGTGGACAGCTGCGTTGAGATCGGACCGGGCAAGGTGTTAAACGGCCTGGTGCGCAAGATCAGCCGCGCGACCAAGATGCAGTCCATTGAAAACCCGGAGAGCATCAAGGAATTTGTGGCGGGACTGTGATACTGCCGCTGGAATGTTTTCCCCAGGCGAGTGCGACGAAAAAAAACGGCCCCGGAAACGGGGCCGTTTTTCTGCGACATGATTGTGGAGGGTTCTACTGTCCAGACATCATTTTGGCCACCAGGTCAACCGCCTGATTAAAGGTCTTGACTTTATCCTGTTCATCCTCGTCAAAAAACAGGGACCACTCGTCTTCGCACATGGTGAAAAATTCAAGCCGTCCCGATGAGCTCAGTCCCTGATCACGCATTGATGCGTCCGGGTTTATGTCTGCCGCCTTGTTGGCCATGGCCCTTTTGAGGAAGCCCATCATTTTGTCCGCTATTTCCTGTCGTTCCATGGTTGTCTCCTTGTGCTCTTGATGTTTCACGCGTGCTGAACTATTCTATCTCACTTCCCGTATTTATCCCAGTAGGATTTAAACAGGACATTTTCATCGGGCTTGTTTTCCGGAATGGGCGAGGATACCCAGGTGTAGTTAACCATGTGCTTCCAGGTGATATTTTCCGAGACAATGTTGTTGCCCCAGGTGCCGCAGCTCAAGGACATGGTGAAGGGCATGCCGTTGGTAAACGATCCGCTGTTGGCAAGGCACTGCGGCTGCCGCACCATCATCCGGCTGACATGGGCCATTTCCGCGAGCTCTCTAATCCGATCCTCGCTGGTGCTGTGGATGCTGCAGCAATGGCCTTCGCCGCGTACCGCCAGAATCTTCTGCAGGTAATCAATCGCCTCGGAGAAGGCGGTGAATTTCCACAGGGTTATGACCGGGGAGAGCTTCTCGTCGGCAAACTTTTCCGTGCTGACCGGATTTTCCCCGAGCACCATGAGGAAGGTGGTGTTTTCAGGAACGGTGATGCCGGCGATCTCGGCGATTTTTTTGGCTGGACGCGCCACGACCTTATCGTTGATGTGTTCGCCGTCCGGCCAGATCGCCGCTTTCAGCTTCGCTTTTTCTTCAGGCGAACACAGGTGCCCGCCCCGGGCCTTGAAGCCGGCCAGCATGCCGTCCCATTGTGAGGCATGGATGACCGCCGAATTTTCCGAAGAACAGGAAGTGGCGTTGTCGAAGGTTTTGCTCAGGAATATTTTTTCCGCCGCATCCTCGACGTCAGCGGTTTCGTCAACAATGCTTACCGAATTGCCGGCCCCGACGCCGTAGGCCGGCTTGCCGCTTGAATAGGCCGCCTTCACCGACTGGGTGCCGCCGGTCGAGATTACCAGGTCGGCCGCAGCCATCAGCGCCTGAATGTCCTCAATATAGGGGCGCTCCATGACCTGCAGCAGATCCACCGGCGCGCCGACTTTTTCCAGTCCCTTGCGCATGAAATCAACTGCCAGCGTGCTGCATCGCCGGGCGATCATGTGCGGTGCAAAGATCATGGCGTTGCGCGTCTTCAGGGAGAAGATGCCCTTGACCATCGGGGTGGCGGTGGGGTTGGTGCAGGGGGTTGGCGCAAAAATGACGCCGACCGGCTTGATCACCTTGAAAATGCCCTTGGCTTTGTCCTCGTCGACGATGCCGGTGGTCTTCATGCCGGCCATGTCCCGCAGCGCACCCAGCACCTTGTTGCGGTGCTTGGCCAGCTTGTTTTCATAGATCCCCATCTTGGTTTCCTTAACCGCCATATCCGCGCATTTGGCGGCGTTTTCCGGCTTGATCGCCTCCCAGGCGGCAGCCAACACCATTTCATCAACTTTTTCCTGGGGCCAGTGTTCCACGACCGCCTGGGCCGTGCGCGCCTTATCCAGCAGTTGTTGCAGTTCTTCCTTCATGATGCCTCCATGCGTGTTAGAATGTTCCCCGTCGGCCGGCGCGCGGCTGTGTCGTGAAGCGGCGGCGCCCTGCACCATGCGTGCAGTCAGTTCCCCGTTGACCGAGGACGGCCGATTCCTCTCATAATTCAAGCGGGCCGAAAATCTTGCGGGATGTCCCGAGCACAACCCGAAGCGAGCTGAGCCGGTGATCGATACGGAAGGTAAAAGCGCGTAATTGCTGGTTTTCAAGAAGAGATGTGTAGGGAAGACGGCGCATCAAGCGGTGCCGCCACTGTCCATCAGCCGTGTATGCTTTCTACTCCTCTCCCGGCACAATACAACTCCCGCATGATCGGGTAAATCATGGTTAACGCTGGATTATATATCCGCTGGAAGCCAATATGTCAAGAATTAAAAAACCGGGGCTTAAAGGGGGACGCCCTTAAATTTCTAAAATTCTTGAAATTTAGATATTGAATGGCGTCACCTTTTTTCGTACTTTAAATGACCTTGTTCAGGCTGTATTCAATGATGCCCTCGGCGCCGCACTTGCGCAGCTGTGGTATCAGTTCCCTGACGGTGAATTCGGATATGACCGTCTCAACCGACATCCAATCCTGCTGATAAAGGCTGGAGACGGTGGGTGCGTTGAGACTGGGGAGCAATGCGATTACCTGCTTCAGCTTGGTTTTGGGGACGTTCATTTTGAGCCCCACCATACCGTCCGCCCGGAGCGCCCCCTGCAGCAGCAGGGAGATTTGCTCAATCTTTTCCCGCTTCCAGGGATCTTTCATTGACTTATTATTCGCAATCAGCTGGGTGTTGGTTTCCATCAGGTCCTTTATAATTCTGAGTCCGTGTGCCTTGATGGTGCTCCCGGTTTCGGTCACCTCAACAATAGCGTCCGCCAGTCCCTCAACCACCTTTGCCTCGGTCGCGCCCCAGGAAAACTCTACGTCAACCTTAATGCGGCGCCTGGAAAAATAGTCCTTGGTGAAGTTAACCAGCTCGGTTGCAATTTTTTTGCCTCGCAAATCCTCCAATCGCCTGATGGGAGAGCCGTCCCGCACCGCCAGGACCCAACGGGCCGGTTTCATGCTGGTTTTTGAGTAAAGGAGATCATCAATTACGGTCACATTCGACCGATTTTCCATTACCCAGTCTTTGCCGGTGAGGCCCAGGTCCAGGGTCCCGTCTTCAACGTAGCGGGACATTTCCTGCGCCCTGATCAGGGTGCAGGAGAGGGTTTCATCATTAACGTCCGGGAAATAGTTTCTGGAGCTGATTGATATCTTCCACCCCGATTTCCTGAAGAGTTCTATGGTGGCATTCTCGAGACTCCCCTTGGGAATGCCCAGCTTGAGTTTTTTCATCGCGTCCACCTCCCGGACATGACAAAACCATCGTAAAGATTGATACCCTATAACGTAATTGATTTCACTAACATTATTGCTGATGATGCGTCAAGTCAAAAGAGCTCACTATGGATTGTCGATCGGTTCTTCCCTATACCAATCCGGCAGGTTTTTGAAAACCACCTGCTTGCTTCGGTGCTCAAAGGAGGAGATGCATTTGACGCCACAACAAGGTGTCGTGAGACTTATCTTTGACTCGTTTTATTCCCTGTCGCAATCCTTAATCAGCTCCAGGCCCGCGCGGAAGCGCCGGGCAATTTCCCGGTAGTGCCGCAGCCCGGCGGAGACTCTCTTTTTTCCCTCTTCGTCTATCTCTTTCACAATCCGTGCCGGATTGCCGACCATGATTTTCCCCGCGGGAATGGTGACGTTTTCTCGGACAAGCGTGCCGGCCCCGATGACCGCATCCTCCTCGGCAATCACGCCGTTCATGAGCAGCGCGCCCATTCCCACCAGCACCCGCGATTTTAAAATCACATCATGAATGATGGCGCCGTGGCCTATGAGGACATCATCGGAGATGACGGTCCGATTATCGGAATGCACCACACAATTGTCCTGGATGCTGGTGCCCTTTCCGATTTCAATCACCCCGGAATCGCCCCGCAGGACGGCGCCCGGGCCGATAAAGCAGGAACTCCCTATGGTAACCGAGCCGATGACGGTGGCGCAGGGATGGACATAGGCGTCATCCGCAACATTCGGCGTTTTTCCTTCAAATGCATAGAGTGGCATGGTGAAGCCTCCTTATCTGATGTTCGCAAACGGTGAAAAGTTTTTATAAAGTTGCCTTGGCGAACAGATGGCGGCGGGGTCATGGTTCCCCCGTTGGATTCGTATGTTCTGTAACCCGCCCTGGTATGCAGGTCAAGCCCTTTTTGAAACGGTTATAATTGGATCCTCTGATCGAGCTGCAGGGTCACAGTCGATGAAACCGCCATAAGGCATGAGTTGTCAGGCGAGGTTTACTCGGCCCCGGTTCTGTGGTATAGAGAGACGGTGCAAGAATTCCGGCGTAATCGAGAACCATCAGCATTGTAAGAGGAGCAGACATCGCAGGTAGACCGCCATGAAAAATATAAAAATGATCATCTCCTACGACGGTGGCAATTATATCGGGTGGCAGCTCCAGGCCACCGGCGACACGATCCAGGGGGTGATCGAGGCGGCCCTGGGGCAAATCCTGAACCGTCATACCAGGGTGATCGGTTCAGGAAGGACCGATGCGGGCGTGCATGCGCTTAACCAGGTTGCACATTTTGTTACCGACTCAACCCTTGATCTGGCATCGCTGCACCGGGGCCTCAACCGACTGCTTCCGCGGGATATAGTCATAAAAGAGATGGTGGAGGTGTCGCCTGATTTTCATGCCCGATACAGTGCGCGGAGCCGGATCTACCAGTACCTGGTCTGGAACAACCGGGTGCGCTCACCTTTTTACCGGAGATTTTCCTGGCAGGTGCGCGAACATCTGGATAGTGACGCGATGCGGCGGGCTTCCGGATGCCTGGTGGGGTGGCATGACTTTGCCTCCTTTCAGGGCGCCGGCAGCGCATGCCGGTCCAGTGAGCGGGAGATTTTGCGATGGACCGTCGGGGGACGAGCGGGCCGATGGATCGTTTTTACGGTTGAGGCCAATTCCTTTCTGAGACACATGGTGCGAAATATTGTGGGCACACTGATTGAAGTGGGAAGAGGAGGTTTGACACCAGCGGAGTTCAGGGTGGTTCTCGAGGCCCGGGATAGAAGCCGCGCCGGCATTACCGCTCCTCCCCAGGGACTGTTTCTGAAAGAGGTGAGATACTAGCACGAGTCAGAAGACAGAAGACACGAGACAGAAGACAGAAGACAGAAGATAGATGAAGGTGATGTGTGATGGGCGATATGCGAGGTGAGCAAAAGATTTTTCTTCTCTCTTGCATTGCACATTTCAAGCACCGCTCATAAATCCTAAATCCGAATATCGAAATCCGAAACTTGCTTTCGCGGCTGAAAGCCGCTCCTGCCGGTCTTTTACCGCAGTTCTCATATCGCCCATCGCAGATCACACATCAGGATTTTAATTTCTCGGCGAGCTTCCGTGAGAAGCTTTTGGTTTGCATTATTTTGCTGGTAAGCCTGATAATTCTTCTGATTTTTTTGGGGGGGAAGGCTGAATTCCGACAGCGCGATCCTGATGATCAGGGCGTAAATGTCGTTGAGGCTCGCCGACGGCTGCTTGTTGATAATCGCAAGCATCAGGGACTTGGTCGCGCCGTGAATTGCCAGCACGTGGGATTGGACCTGGCTATCGGTAAAATGAAGATTCAGATCGAGCATCAGGTTTTTCATGCGCGCCACCTTGAGGCTGATCATAAAGTTTTCGGCGGTTTCATTTTTGTAGACCGCATGGTAAAAATTGAACAGGCGCTTATATCGCTTATTCCGATGGCGATGCCTAATGCATATCTGTTCTACATCATCAACGCTTCGCTCGGGATGGGGGGCGCAGAGGAAAAAATGAGGTGGGTATGGCACACATGGATGAGCTGAAAAAGATCGTGGGCGTGGAAGGGGTGCTCAGCGGCCCGGCGGCGCTGGATGGGTATTCCCGCGACCACGGCTTCATGCCGCAGCGGAAGCCGATGCTGGCGGTACAGCCGAAGCATGCGGGTGAAGTCCAACAGATAGTGGTCTGGGCCAACCGGACCGGAACGCCGCTGGTGCCGGTCAGTTCGGGCGCGCCGCACTTCCGCGGCGACACGGTCCCTGCATCAGACGGGGCGGTCGTGGTCGACCTGGGCAGGATGAACCGGATCATCATGATGGACCGGAGAAACCGGGTGGCCATCGTTGAGCCCGGGGTGACCTTCAGTCAACTCCAGCTGGAGCTGGCCAGGCAGGGGATGAGGCTGTCCATGCCGCTCCTGCCGCGCGCCGCCAAGTCCGTCCTGGGCAGCGCCCTGGAGCGGGAGCCGATCACCAATCCCCGCTATGCCTGGTCGCTGGGCGAGCCGCTGCGCTGCCTGGAAACGGTCATGGGCAACGGGGATATTTTCAGGACCGGCGAGATGGCCGGCGCCAGCATCAGCACGTCCGCCGGCCAGGCGGCGAAACTGATGCCGCTGGAGGAAGCGCTGGACGTGCGGCGGAAAAAGCAGGAAACCGCGCTCTATCAATACGGCCCGGGGCAGTTCAACTTCCACAAGCTGCTGTCGGCGGCACAGGGAACCATGGGCATCGTCACCTGGGCGTCGCTGCGCTGCGAGGTGCTGCCCAAGGTGCAGCGGTTTTACCTGGCGCCATCGCAAGGGCCAGAGAACCTGATCAGCTTTGCCTATAAACTCCTGCGGATTCGGTTTCATGATGAGCTGCTGCTGGTCAATGCCTCCAAT
>CAYWLT010000093.1:6244-10362 GCA_964459295.1 uncultured Thermodesulfobacteriota bacterium | reverse complement strand
TGAGCGAAGCGAAGAATCTCCATTTGTCGCTCAGGGCAGGCTGCGCGAAGAATCTCCTTGTTCGCTCAGGATAAACTCCGTGAAGAATCTCATAGAAGCAACGATTTGAAAACGGAGGTACTTCGGCTGGTGCCTCAGAAGAATGACATTATGACACAGTCTCGCTGGGGAGAGGGTTAGGATGAGGGGGTAATTTTGAAAAACAATCCTATGCGCAAATTGCCTCTCGCAGAAATTGAATCGATCGTCGGCAAAGAGAACCTGCTCACCGCACCTGAAGAGCGCATGTGTTATTCCTTTGACGCAACCAACCGGAAATTTCTGCCCGACGCGGTGGCCTTTCCCCGGAGCGCGGACGATGTCTCCGCCCTCATGCGCTGCGCCAATCTGCACCGCTTTCCGGTCATTCCCCGCGGGGCGGGTTCAGGATTCGCCGGCGGATCGCTGGCGGTGGAGGGCGGCCTGGTGCTGGCCCTGACCCGAATGAACCGCATCGTCTCCATTGCGCCGGAAAACCTGACTGCTGTCGTTGAACCGGGCGTCGTGACGGGGGACTTCCAGAAAGCGGTCGGTCAGTCGGGACTCTTCTACCCGCCCGATCCCGCCAGCCTGCAGTTCTCAACCATGGGAGGCAATGCGGCTACCTGCGCGGGCGGCCCCCGATGCGTGAAGTACGGCGTGACCAAAAATTACATTCTCGGCCTTGAGGTGGTGCTGCCGACGGGCGAGCTGCTCAAGACCGGTGTACAAACGCTCAAGGGGGTGGCCGGTTACGACCTCACCAGCCTGTTTGTGGGCTGCGAAGGAACGCTGGGCATCATCACCCGCATCACTGTCCGGCTCATTCCCCTGCCCCCGGCGAGGCGCTGCATGCTGGCCGCCTTTCCCCGCCTCGATGACGCGCCGCTCGCCGTTTCCGCAATTATCAGGGAACGCATCATCCCCTCCACCCTTGAGTTCATCGACCAGGCGGCCATCCGCTGCGTGGAAGAGTACCTGCACATGGGGCTGCCCACACAGGCGGAGGCGCTTTTACTCATCGAGGTTGATGGCGAAGAAGAGATCATCGAACGGCAGTGCCAGGCCATTGAGAAAATCTGCCGCGGGCAGGGGGCAAGCGCCTTTCAGATAGCCCATTCGGCGGAGGAGGAAGCGCAGCTCTGGAAAGCACGGCGCTCCATATCGCCCGCCCTTTTAATGCTCAATCCGGATAAGATCAACGAGGATATCACCGTGCCTTTGAGCAGGATCCCGGAAATTATCCGACGGGTTAACGCAATTGCCCAAAAGTACCGGCTTATTAACGTGAGCTTCGGTCATGCGGGCGACGGCAACATCCATACCAACCTGATGATCAACCGGAATAATCACGATGAAGTCAACCGGGCCAACCAGGCGGTTAAGGAAATTTTCCAGGCAACCCTTGAACTGGGCGGCACCATCTCCGGAGAGCACGGGATCGGCATAACCAAGGCCCCCTTCCTGGAAATGGACATCGGCAGCGAGAACCGCGCGCTTATGAACCGGCTCAAAAACCTGCTTGACCCCAACCACATCCTCAACCCCGGAAAGCTTGCTCTCTCATGACCGAAAACATCAGTAATGTGAGCAGCCAGGCCGCTCGCTGCGTCAAGTGCGGCAGCTGCCTGACCCAGTGCCCCGTTTATACCGAAGCGCTTTCAGAAATCACCTCGCCCCGCGGAAAACTGAGCCTTGTCGAATCACTGGCATCCGGGGAAATACAATTTACCAAAAAACTTGGGGACATTCTGTCGGCCTGCCTGCTGTGCGACAGCTGTGGCGAAAGCTGCCCCAACCAGGTGAAGGCGGGGGATATTCTTCTTTCCGCCAGAAAAGAACTGGTTAACCGCCGGGGTGTGCCGGCCTTTAAAAAGCTGCTCTTTGAATCGCTTCGGGCACTGCCCCTCTTGCTGCGGACCGGCTCACTGATCCAGGGGCTGTTCATGAAAAAAATTCCCGGCGCGAGCGGTCTCCATCGCCGCTTCCCCCTGCCCTTTCTTGACCGCCGGCGCTTCATTCCGCCTATTGCCAGACATTTTTTCAGCGACAGTCATGCAGGGCTTGCTGCGGCAAAGGAAGAAAAAATGCGGGTCGGCTACTTTCCCGGATGCGTCACCAACTATCTCTTCCCCCGCATCGGTAGCGCCACCCTGCGCCTGCTCAACAATCGCGGCGTTTCGGTCATCACTCCTCCCGGCGAAACCTGCTGCGGGCTGATGGCCTTTGCCGCGGGTGACTGGAGCACAGCCAAAAAGGTAGCGCTTGCCAATGTCGAGGCGTTTGAAAAGCACGGGCCGGCAACCATCATCACTACCTGCGCATCCTGCGCCGCAGCGCTAAAGGTCTTCTATCCGCAGCTCTTCGATGATGCTGACCAGCACACCCGTGAAAGGATTAAACAGTTCAGTGATCGGGTCACGGACATCTCCCGCTTCCTGGTAAATGATCTCAACCTGACGGCGGAACTCAGGAAAAATCGTCCCGGGAACACGCCCCGTCCGGTTATTACCTATCACGATCCCTGTCACCTGAAGCGCACCCTCGGCATCCATAAAGAACCGCGCGAAATATTAAAGGCCCTGCCCAACTTTGACTTTACCGAGATGCCTGACGCTTCCCGCTGTTGCGGCATGGGTGGCACCTTCAGCATTACCCACTATGACCTTTCCATGGGCATCGCGAAGCGCAAGATAGACAGCCTTGAGTCCATGGGGGCATCACTGATAGCGACAAGCTGCAGCGGATGCCTGCTGCAACTCATGGACGGCATCCACCAGCGGGGATTGAAGACCAGGGCCATACATTTAGTGGAAGCTGTCAGCTGAACAGAGGCATATCTCACGCTAGCTTCTAAAAGGCCGTTGAAAAGCCTATTAAATATTATGTGGCTCAGGCGGAGGGGCTTTTTAGCCACAACACCATTATTCGGAACCTGTAGAACGGCAGCGACTTTCTCCATTGCTCCGACAGACCCGCATGGCAACAACCTGTATCAAAGCCTCTGCAAAGCTGCCTGTCCGCGGTTCAAGTCGTAAGGCACCGGGTCGTGCCGTAAGCTGCTCAACAAATCGTTGTGGCGTCAAAAGCCCCTCCGACTGAGCTACATATAAAATGGGTTTTTTCTACAACCTGTTAGAAAACTCTTATGAGCCCCCTTCCATCCTACATCAATCTTCACAACACCGGTGAGCTGCAAAAGCGAATCAGCGCACTCACCCACATGCTTGAGGAATGCCGGCTCTGCCCCCGCCGCTGTAAAGTAAATCGGCTGGAGGGTGAGCTGGGGTTCTGCCGCGCCGGCGATCAGCTCATGCTCTCCAGCGCCTTTGCCCACTTCGGAGAAGAAGCCCCGCTGGTCGGAACCATGGGGTCGGGCACCATCTTTTTAACCCACTGCAACCTGCGCTGCGTCTTCTGCCAGAATCACGACATCAGTCACCGGGGACAGGGTGAGACGGTCACCTCGCAGCAAATGGCCTTATATATGGTTGCCCTGCAACAGCGGGGATGCCACAACATTAACATTGTCACCCCCACCCACTATGTGCCGCAGATCATTGCCGCCCTGCCCTATGCCATTGAACATGGTCTTCGCGTACCGCTTGTCCATAATTGCGGGGGCTACGAATCGCCGGAGGTGCTGCGACTGCTTGACGGCATCATTGATATCTACATGCCTGATGTAAAATGGGCAGACAGCGCTGTGGCGGAAAAATACGCGCAGGCGCCGGACTACCCGACAGTGGTAAAAGAGGTTTTGCAGGAAATGCACCGGCAGGTTGGTGATTTGCAGATTTCCAAGAACGGTGTGGCGGAAAAAGGCCTGCTCATCCGCCACCTGGTGATGCCTGAGGGTTTGGCAGGCACCCGTGAATTGATGCACTATATAGCAACTGAGATTTCACCTCATTCCTACGTGAACATCATGAGCCAGTACCGCCCGGAATATCGGGCCGGCGAATTTCCCGAACTCAACCGCCGCATCACCCACACAGAATACGCTGAGGCTTTAGACTGTGCAAAGGCAGAAGGCCTTTACCGAGGCTTTCCTGAAGAGTGAATTACCCCGCAGCAGAGCTGCGAGGCATCAATAAACT
>CAYWLT010000093.1:0-6144 GCA_964459295.1 uncultured Thermodesulfobacteriota bacterium | reverse complement strand
GGCTTTCCTGAAGAGTGAATTACCCCGCAGCAGAGCTGCGAGGCATCAATAAACTAAAAATATCTCCTCCCCCCTGATGGACTGTGTCACAATGAGCGACAGACCACGTTTGTCTTTCTGATCCCTTCGCTTGTCATTCTTGCGATCAAGTCGCAGGATGAAAAAAATCTCATTAATAATCAGATGATTGATTTGGTCCGATGCTAAAAAAAGACCATAAAAAAGGGGCGCTTGAATACGCCCCTACTGCGACATCTCCTCAAAAACTTTCCTTTCTATATGACCTCCATGGTTGAGGGTGGCTTGGTGGCGATATGGTAGGTCACGCTCACCACGCCGGGCACCTCGGTGGTCATGCGCCGCGCGATCCTTTCCAGCACGGGGTACGGCAGCCGCGTCGGGCGGGCGGTGCGAGCGTCGACGCTGTCCCAGCAGCGCACCTCTATCTGCAGACCGAAATCGCGCTTGTTGCCCCGCATGCCGGTCACACGATCCTGATGCAAAACAGCCATGATCTGAAATGATTTTGTCTTTTTCAGTTCGCCTTCGAGTATGTCCGTAGCCTCCCGCACAACCGCAATTTTCTCCCGGGTCACTTCTCCGATGACGCGGGCGGCAAGGGCCGGGCCGGGGAACGGCCTCCGGTTGTAGATCGATTCCGGCAGGCCCAGGGCTTTTGAGAGCTTGCGCACCCCGTCTTTGCGCAACTGCAGCAGCGGCTCAAGAATTTTATAGCCGAAGGCCTTCTGCGGATCGATTCCGAGCTGGGCAAACACATTGTGCTGCCTCTTGATGCCTGCCACCGTCTCGTCCACGTCGGTAAGGATGGTGCCCTGCAGCAGGTGGTGTGCCTTGCTCATCCTGACCAGGCGGCCGAAGACATCCTTGTAAAATGTCTGGGTGACCGCCTCACGCTTCTCCTCGGGGTCGGTAATCCCTTTCAGTGCGGAGAAAAACTTGCTCTGCGCGTTAATTACCTCGACCTTCACCCCGAGCTTTTTAAATATGCGCACGATCTCATCCGGTTCACCCTTGCGCATGATGCCGTTGTCGATGAAATAGGTTTTCAGCCTCTCGCCCAGGGCCAGGTGCCCGAGCATGGTGACGGCGGCTGAATCAACTCCGCCGGAAAGCGCGTTGATGGCATAACCATTGCCTACCTGCCGGTTTATTTCCCCGCACTGTACGCGGATAAATTCTTTGGTGTTCAGATCCTTCGCTTTGATTTCCCTAATTGCCATAGAGACTCCTTGTCAGTGGTGGGTGCACGCCGTATTACTCCAACCTGGACTGTATTGCCGCACGCTACCGGGCATGTTCCTCTGAACCCCTCTACTCCACTCGGGGTAAATTCCGTGAAGGGACTCACGAAAGCAAGCGGGGATTATCATACCCAAATTGTTTTTTTGCGAGGGCGTAGGGACATGCACCCTTGCGTTTTGGCAATTTCTGCATGAACGTTCCCCCCAGCAGGCCGCTATAGCCCTTTCAAGCCCACTCTTTTATGGAGAAATGTCGCGCACTTCATAATCCGTTGATTCCCCTACCAGAAGACCTGATGCAAACTTCCTACATACCGCGCTCGCGAGGATAAAAAAAACGCTGGTTATGGATGGCAAGAAGTTTTACTTAATGCCGTAACAAGGAGGGACTTGTTCCACAACCAGCAAATGCATAGTAGCATATCCGAACATCTTTGGCTAGTAGAAATTTGAAAAATTTTCTGTCCGGCCATTCCCGCAAACCGCCCCGAGGGTCAGGGATACCGGCCGGAAACGGAGATGAGGAGTTGAAATAATTAACTATAATATTCAAACATTTCAATTGGTTACATGTGATGGGGATAGCTTATTGCCTGTACCGGTAATTCAATCAAGAAGCTAGGCTATAGAAATTTGATAAAAAATACTTTTATTATCAATATGTTAAATATGAAAGGGATTTGTGGTTATTTTTGGTTTTTTTAATACTATTTAGATACTTTTAAGTATATTTTAGATTGTTTGGTAAAACGTCTTTCCTGGACGCATGCAGCCATTTTACTGCCGTCATAAAAAAGTTGCATTCGTGGCGCCGTTACGATACCCTAAAAATAATCTTCCCCGGGCTCTCACAGAAATAAAATCCGGGAATTTCTCTTTCAGAGATACAAAGAACCGCTAGGAGCGGCATCACACCGCGAATACATCGCGCATGAATGCGCTCCGACCGAAATTTCAAATATTCTGGGCTGGAATTAATGCTTCATTTCACAATAAAATCTTCCGGCATGGTCACGGGCCATGCATTTTCCGATTTCCCCGACGAATTATGAAAAAGCTGGTCATCGCTGTTGCCTGTCTGGTATTGTGTGTTCTTCTAATTGTGTTCGTCGGGTTGTGGAACCTGGGGGCATTGATCAAGCGGTCGGTCAACACCTACGGTCCGGAAATCACCGGTGCGGAGGTGCATGTCGAGGGCGTGCAAACCGTTCTTTTAAGCGGGGAAGCACGCCTCTCCAACTTTTACCTGGGAAACCCCACAGGCTATTCAACTCCGCATGCCATAAAGGCGGATTCTGTCTATCTTGACATGGATGTATCATCCTTGAGTGGAAGCACCATTATCATTAACAAAATAGAATTAATTCACCCGAAAATTAACTATGAAAAGATCAAGGGGAGCGATAACTTCAAACAGATAGTGAAAAACATCAACGGCAACGGCGGCAAGCCCGACAGGGCGGATAATGCGGTTAAGGGAAAAGGAAGCAGGCGGTTGATTATCAGGGATGTTATTTTCCGGGATGCCGAAGTGACTCTTGCCATCTCAGGACTGGTCGGACACCGGATAAGCGCGCGAATACAGGATATCCACCTGAAAAATATAGGAGAACCGGAGGGAGGTTTACCTCCTTCGGAAGCATTTAAGATACTGCTCTTGGCACTTTACAGCGACATTACCGCCCCAAAAACTATTATTGAAGACATGAGCAGAAAGACCGGCAGGAAACGCAAAGAGGCCTCGGACAACATAAAAAAGTTTTTTGGCAAGTGAATTGCCATGTAGCAAGGCTGCGGGGCATCTCGTCAGGTTTGTCTAAAAGCCCTCCTCATTTGGCAAAATAGGTGTTCCACTTTTTCTCGACCGCCGCAAAGGATTCCGGCACCCTTTCCTGCAGCGCGGTTCTGAGATCTTCCGGAAATGATTCGGGCCCTCCTTCAGTGGGTAGCTGGCGCGTGGCATCGATTACAATTTTGCTGCTTAAGAACATTTCCTTCAGGCTGGGATCGATGGGCATATGGAACGACTGATTTACGATCAGGCTCGCCGGTCCGGGCTGCCACCGCGTCCCCACAGCATGTAAAACCCGCGAAATGTCCGCCGGGTCCACATCCTTGTCCACCACGATCAAAACCTTTTTGCTGAAACCGTACATCCGGTACCCGAGGGCAAGCATTCCCGCCTCGATGCCTTCACCAGGAAATTTTTTGTCAATGCTGATAATACCCATGGTCGGTGAATTGGGGGGTGAATAGAGCCTGACCAGGCCAGGCAGAAGTTTCTTCATGCGCGCGAAGTTTCCCACATCCCAGGGCATGGTAAAATAGCCCGAGCCGGCCCCGCAATAAATATTGAAAACCCAGGGGTCTCGCCGGTGAGTAATGGCCTTGACCCGGACAAAAAAGGTGGTGGCCTCCTTGCCCAGATAGCCGAACATTTCCCCGTATGGCCCTTCTTTCTCAACCTCCATGGGTATTTCACCCTCGATGATAAATTCCGCGTGGGCGGGAACCAGCAGATCGTTGGTCTCACACTTAACCAGCTCAACCGGCTTCCCCCTGAATCCCCCCGAAACGGCGAATTCATCAACGCCCATGTCGGCAAGCCTGGTGCTGCTCATCATCCAGGTAATGGGATCAATGCCTACGGCTATGGCCACGGGAACGGTCTCCTGCCCCCGGTCGGCCGCTTTCATCATCATGGCATAGCCATGGCTCTGGCTGGTGAAATAAGCCCCGATTTTCCGGGGACCCTTGATATGGACGCGATAGGTACCCAGATTTTTCCCGATTTCCGGGTCCTGCATGACAAATGAACCCGCGCTGATATATTGCGCGGCATCAAGAGGGCTATTCTTAATCCAGGGAAACTGCAGCACATCCGCGTCATCGCCGCGCATAATAACTTCCTTGCAGGGGGCCTTTTCACGCGCGATCTCCACCGGGGGAATTTCCTTCCACCTGCCGTCCGGCTGCAAAAACGTCTGTATGCGATCCACCGCCGCATGGTACATGTCAATGGACACATCGGTAACTTCTTTAACGCCGAAGGCCAGCGCGACCGTATCATAGCCGTTATAAATGTTTCCCACCACCGGCGTGTCAAACCATTTCCCCCCGATCCTGGTTCTTTCCGCCAGAAAACCGGGCGCCTTATCCCCCATCCGCTCCAGCATCTTGTAAATCAGGGCGGTTGACTCATAAATATCCTGGTCTATCTCCTTGATTCTGATAAAACGGTTCCGTTTCTCCAGTTCCGCCACAAAGTCTCGCATCGAATCGTAGGGAAACATGGCTGCCTCCTTCAGCCTTCCTGCTGCATAAGGCTGCTTCGGGGTAGATGATACGGGCATGATCGGGAGCCACTATAAACATGTCCCCCAAAAAGACAGCGCTACTATATAAGAGATGCCCTTAACAATTCAAGGAAAATGATGATGCCTGCGCTGAAATTTCTGAAAAGTTGCATGCTGGTGGCCGGTCTCTCCGCCGAATAGCTTGACAACCGGCAGGAGCGGCTTTCAGCCGCAAATGAATCGCGCGTGAACCCGCCTCCGCAGAAATTTTAAGCATGTTTATCCGAACACAGATTATATGGAGGGACGCGCCGTCGCGTCCGAATAGTGTATGCGGCCATGACAAGGCATGGCCCTCCGTCACTAACGACAGCGTACAAACCATTTGCGAAAAAAGAAAATACTTGTTATAGTTTCGCGTACGGAGGTGGCATGTATGCCCATTTATGAATTTCACTGCTCAGGGTGCGGAGAGAATTTCGAGGAGCTGGTGCTCGACCGGTCCTCCCCCGTCACCTGCCCGAAATGCAAGGGAAGCGATGTCAAGAAGCTCATGTCGGCCTTTGCATTCAAATCCGGGAATAATTTTACCGGCAGCTCATCCGGCAGCAGCTGCAGCACCTGCTCCAGCCACAACTGCAGCACCTGCGGATCGTCATAACCGGGGAGCCGTTGACAGTTATCAGTTTGCAGTTGACAGGGAAAAGCTGACAGTCAGCATATGATCAGACGCCCGAATGGAGGCAACAGTGAAAATCAAATGGTGCGGCCATGCGACCTTTCTTATCACCACGGCGTCAGGCATAAAAATCGTCACCGACCCCTATGAGCCGGGGGGGTATGACGGGGCGCTGGCTTATGGGAAGATACCCGATCTCATCGATATCGCGCTGGTAAGCCACGATCATCCCGACCACAACTTTGTGCAGGCGCTGGAGGGAAACCCGCAAGTGGTGAAGGGCCCCGGCACGCACACTGTTTCCGGCATCACCTTCAAAGGGGTTCCGACCTACCACGACACCACGCGGGGAAGCGAACGGGGGGAAAATGTCATATTCTGTTTTACGGTAGACGACGTACGGTTATGCCACCTGGGCGACCTGGGGCATATGCTGGAGGCGGAGGCCGCCTCCGAGATCGGGACGGTGGATGTGCTGATGATGCCGGTGGGCGGTTTTTATACCATTGACGCGGCGGCGGCAACCGGCGTGATGAATACCCTAAAGCCCCGCCTGGTCATTCCCATGCACTTCAAAACCGCCAAATGCGGCTTTCCCATCACCACGGTCGATGATTTTCTCCTCAATAAAACCGGGGTAAAAAGGCTCAACACCAGCGAGATAACCCTTACCCGGGAAAGCCTCCCCTCCTCCACCGAAATCCAGGTGCTCACTCACGCCATGTAAAGCTTGTTTCCCGAAAAGAACAAGCGGGGCGGCATAAGCACGTCCTCACCGGTGGTTGTAAAATTATTTTCTGTAGGCGGTTGATAAACGCCGCTCCGCTTCGCGGCTCAAAAGAGGGAGGGGTTTTTTAACCTTCTGAAGAAATTACTTTTTCAACAACCGGTTAGTATGATCTATAGG
>CAYWLT010000092.1:0-10490 GCA_964459295.1 uncultured Thermodesulfobacteriota bacterium | reverse complement strand
GCGGGAATGACATATGGGTACCTCTAAAAATAGGATTTTCAGACAAATCTCCGATAGTAACTTATTGATTTTCCAGATTGCCATGTAGAGCAAAATTGAATTATTAGAGGTACCCATATTTATATAACCATTCATTTTTTTTGTCATCCCCGCGAAAGCGGGGATCCATATTTCCTAGACAACAACGGCATGTCTTTAGGCAATGAAATTTATTTGCCCTGCCCAATGGATTTGATGGTCGCCGCGATTTCGCGGCTTAACTTTTCAAGCACCTGGTTTTCCGCTGCAACCAGGGCTTCATAGCCCATTCCGCCCGCTTCCTGAGTGATGGCTGAATTCTGGCGCACAAGGATCTCTTTGCCGTCTCCTGCCAGAATGGTCCAGCGGGCATGAAGCGCCGCATCCCCGCCCCGGGCGGCATCGAAACGGGTAACATTAACCTCGATCCGGTAATCGAGCGGTGTGGAACCTGTCCAGGGATACAGGTAAATATGCTGCGTTGACAGGAGGATAGATAAATTTTCTCCCAGTATCCGCGGTACGCTTTCCTTGAGTGGCTCAGACCATTGGTCGAAATCGGCGAGATCAAGCTCATGGGGGCCCAGGAGAGTCACGATCTGGGGGCGGTCAACATATTCCGGAAGCGTAAGGGGGCCAACCCCAATGCGCATACCTTCAACCTTGCCTGCAGCAGCTTTTTCAGCCGGCATGCTGGAAATAGGCTGCAGGAGGTAAAATCTCGTAGGCTGACTTCTGCCCAGGCACCCGCAGAGTGCTATAAGAGTAATTACCGGCAGTACTATAGCCAACGGTTTGAAACGACGCGTAGCCATTTTAATTTCCTCTTTTGCCGCGGAACAGTGATTCGGGATTCCTTTGCAGATAGTCGGTCAGTGCGTTTAAGGAACGGGCCGCATCGGCGAGTTCCTTGAGGCTGTTGCTCAGTTCGTAACGTATTACCGGGGTGGTGTCTTTAAGCTCTCCCTGAACCGCCGTGAGCGTGTCGGTGGCCTGGACCAGCGCCTCACCGGTTTTTTTGAGGGTGCTTTCAACATTTGATGTTAACGTTCCCACGCCGCCATCGAGATTTTTTATGAGGTTCCGGAGGTCCTGGATGGTGTCCCGGAGGGTCACAACCGTATCCTTCAGCTCCGGCGCATTTACCAGCCGCTCAATGCCTTCAATGGTCAGCGTGGCCTTGGCTATCAGCTCTTTGAAGGGGACTTCCTCAATTGCCTTGGCTATTTCATCCAGGCGGGAAGGAATGGTGGGGATTTCGACGTGTTCATTCTCGGTTGCAACAAAACGTGCCGGTTTATCCGGATAAAAATCGAGCTGTATCATGAGCTTTCCGGTGACCATGCTTTGGGAAATAAGCTGGGCCTTGAGACCGCGGTCAATCATATATTTAATTACCTGACCCGCCTGCTGCATCTCTTCCCGGTGTTGTCTCCATGTTTTATAATTCTGTGCCTTCGTCAATGCGGTGGATTCTTTAATCATGTCCGTTTCAATCTCGACCAGCACCGGTATCCGGATGTCGGTGAAATCCGCGCTTTCCAGTTGCACTTTAATATCAGATACCGATCCTATTTTGATGCCTTTGAAATTTACCGGGGCTCCCACGTCCAGGCCTTTCAGCGAACCGTCAAAGTAAAGGACAAAGGTTCTGGTATCCTTAAACAGCTTCCCGGAGGAAAAAATGAACAGGCCGGCGACGGCCAGCGCCAACGCCCCCACCACAAAGGCGCCGATGAGGGTCTTGTTGGGTTGACGAGCCATAGAGGACTCCTTTAGAGATTAAAATAAGTGAACGTCCAACGTCGAACATCCAACATTCAACGTCCAACCAAAAGACAAACAATGGATAAACAAAATAAAGCATGAACGCTGAATTATTTTTTCTTTTTCTCAGCCGTACGAATGCTTGATACAAAAATTTTAATCAGTTCTTCTGTTTCTGCCGAGGCGTTATCAACTTGTGCAGTTTGTTTAACAAGCGGGACGCGTTTAATAAGCTTAAGCCATCTTTTAGTTTCCCTTAATTCTTTCAGGGCTATTCGAAGCTTATGAACGAAATCCTTTGATGATTCTGCCGCCTGAGCTTCCCCATGGTTTGGATAAGGTGATGTTCCAGACTTTATCAACTGTCCAGCAACGTGGTTGCCAACCCTTGAATTCGGAAGCTGCTCGACGATAGCTATGATCTTTACCGAATATTCCAACAAGCGATTCTCAAGAACATATTTGTTTTGATTCATCCACTTTGCTCACATCTCGCAAAACATCACAAAAGGGTTTTTCGTTGAACGTTCGATGTTGAAAGTTGGATGTTCGACGTTGTTATTTTTTAGTTCATCTGTTATAGACGACACACGGTTGAGCCATTACTCCAGTACTCCAGTTTTTCCCTCTTCTTCCCCTCTCGTCAGAAAGCTCCGAAGCTTGGGGTCTTGTGTTTCATTGAGCAACGTCCTGGGATTTCCCGTCGCGCTCATGGTGCGCTCGTCCGTGTCCAGGAAGACGGAGTTGTCGCCGATGGCAAAGATGCTGGCAAGTTCGTGGGTGACCACCACGATGGTCGTGCCCAGGCTTTCCTTGAGTTCGAGAATGAGGTCATCGAGCCGCCGGGCGCTTACCGGGTCCAGCCCGGCGGAGGGTTCATCAAAGAAGAGTATCTCGGGATCAAGGGCCATGGCACGGGCCAGCCCCGCCCGCTTGCGCATGCCGCCGCTTATTTCCGAGGGGTAAAACTCCTCGAATCCGGCCAGGCCCACCAACGCGAGCTTGAGGGAAACCAGCTCCTTGATCTGCGCGGGAGACAGGTCGGTGTGTTCCCCGAGCGGGATGGCGACGTTTTCCGCCAGCGTCATGGAGCTCCAGAGGGCGCCGCTCTGGTAGAGCACGCCGAAATGCCGCATCATGCGCTCCCGCTCTTCCTGCTCCACTTCCCAGAGGCTGGTATCGCCATAGAGCACCCGGCCGCGGGCGGGCCGTTTCAGCCCGATGAGATGCCGCATCAGGGTGCTCTTGCCGCAGCCGCTTCCCCCCATGATAATGAAAACCTCACCCCGCTTGATGGTGAAATTAAGATCGCGCATGACCACAAAGTCACCATAAGCCATGGTGAGATCATGGACGGTAATGTGAGGGGCTTCTTTTGATTGTACTGCTTTTTCTGCAATCATACGTGGAATAAAAGTTCAATCCAACGAGAGAGGGTAGACGTCAGGAGTCAGAATTCAGAAGTCAGAAAGAAATGCCTATGCGATCCGAGATGTGTGATCTGAGGTTCCTTTTAAGAGCTTGCACGTTCTTAACCCCTATCCCACATCAGTGATGTGTTCGCGGCTAAAGCCGCTCCTGCCAGGTTTCATTCTGACTACGTACTTCTGAATTCTGCCTTCTGGCTTCTCCTCCTTCTCAAATCCCCAGCGCGTTGCAGATGACCGCCATCAGGCCGTCGGAGACGATGATAAACACGATTGATGTGACCACCGCGGAGGTGGCTGCGTCGCCGACCGCCTGGGCGCTGCGCCCGCATTGCATGCCGCGGAGGCATCCCGCAAGGGCAATCAGTATGCCGTAGACCATGCTTTTGAACAGGCCGATGTTGATGTTGGTCAGGTTAACCGCGGCCTGGGTTTCGACAAAATACTGCATGGGGGCGATATCCAGCATGCCGATACCCACAAGCACACCGCCGAGCATGCCCATGAGGTCGGCATAGAGGCAGAGGAGCGGCATCATCAGAATCAGCGCCAGCATCCGGGGCAGCACCAGGAATTCCATGGGGGAGATCCCCATGGTGGTGAGCGCGTCAATCTCTTCGTTGACCTGCATGGTGCCGAGCTGCGCGGCGAATGCGGCGCCGGTGCGCCCGGCCATGATGATGCCGGTCATCATCGCCCCCATCTCCCGCACCATGGCGATTCCCACCATGTCCGCCACGTAGATCTGCGCGCCGAAGAGCTTGAGCTGCACCGCCCCGACGAAGGCAAGGATCAGGCCCACCAGCAGGCTGATGAGGGAAACGATGGGCAGGGCCTGCGCGCCGCACTCCTGAATGATCAATCCCAGATCGGAACGGCGGAATTGCGCCTTGCCCAGAATGAATCTGCCCAGGGCAATGGTTGATGCCCCGATGAATTCAAGCATCTCAGCAATGGAGCGGCCGGCCGCAATAGTGCTCGCGCCTACCCGAGTCAGGAAAGGTTCGTGTTTTTTGGCGGCATAGGTTTTCTTTTCAGGGACGGCGGTGGCAATGTCCAGCAGCCGCCTGACACCCGGCGGCAGCCCGCCCTCATCGCATGAAATCTTTTTTGCGGAGCAGAGGTTGACCAGTTTGATCATGAAGGTGAGCAGGCTGGAATCCCATCCGGTGAGCGATTGGGTATCGAACGTGACACGCTGGATGTGAAGGCCTGAATCGATCTGTTGTTGCAGAACATCGAAGGAGGGCAGGGCATTCCCCGTTTTCCAGCCACCGGCAAAGCTGATGCAGAGGGTATCATGCGCCGGCTGGGTAAAACTCAGCTTGCACCGTTCAGGTACTGTTTCCATAAGGGTGACCTAGTGAACGTGCTGGTTGCATGCGTCTGAGCAGCCGGCTAGGGTATGCGCTCAGCCGGAGCCGAGGGAATCCATTGCTTAATGGTGCTTTTCAATTTTCCGCTGCTTTTCCAGGTTTCAAGCAACCGGTTTGCCGATTGCAGCAGCGTGGCGTCATCTTTGCGAACGCCCCATGCAAGATTCTCTTCAGTTAAAAAGATGGGAGCCAACATAAGCCCCTGAGCTTCCTTGGCGGTCGCATTCCACCAGATGACCGGTGCATCATCAATAACCATGTCGATTCGTTCCTCTATCAGGCCCTGAACAGCATCCTTGATCAAGGAGAAAGCGATCTTCCGGGTGGTGAGCTGAAATTCCTCTTGAACCAGAAAATCCACTGGGTTTTCTTGCCCGTTCACTAGCACAGGAATGATAGGGCAAATAGCACTAATCATTTGGAAAATCAACAACTTTTATTTCACTGATCCTCCCCGAAGTTCATGCCTGATGGATTAAAAATGCATGGATTGCAAGTGCGGTCTGTGCTATGGTTATCTACAAGCAAATGGTTGTAGCGCAGGACGGGGATAAAACATGAAAGTGAAATACTTTACGGATTCAGATACTGCACACATGGAATTTACGGACAGGGGGGTTCATGAGGCCAAAGGGATAAGTGAAAATATCTATATAGATGTCGATGAAAAGGGCAATACCGTGAGCATGACACTTAACGCGTAGTTGCATCTGACGCGGAAAAAAGCAGACCTGGATCCATTTCAACTATCATCGGATCAGGACCTCTTTCCTTTGGCAGTGCAGGTGAGCACATTTTCAGCTAAAAACAGGAGATAAGTATGAGAGCGGAATTCACAGCTATTATTGAAGTGGCACCTGAAGGCGGGTATTGGGCAAGATGCCCTGAGATTCCCGGTGCTAACGGGCAAGGGGAAACCATAGTAGAGGCCAAGAACAATTTGAAAGAGGCCATAGAACTTATTTTTGAAGACCGCAGGGCTGATATGCTCCGTGGATTGCCCAAGGATGCAATACAAGAAAAGGTCCTTATTGGATGAAGCGCCAGGACTTGGAACGCAGATTAAGAATTGCAGGGTGTTACCTTAAACGTGAGGGAAGATCACACTCGCTTTGGATCAATCCCAAAAATGGTGTGATAGAAGCTGTCCCCCGGCATATTGAAATTAAGGAACCGCTGGCAAGGAAGATTTTAAAGAATTTAAACGCCGAATGAATGATGGAGGACGAGGCAATGTACGGCTGGGCGGGAACCATACTGCGGGTGGATCTGAGCAGCGGCAGGATCGAGCGGCAGCCGCTTGATCAGAAGCTGTGTGACGGTTTTGTCGGGGGCAGGGGCATCAGCGCGAAAATCATTTTCGATGAAGTGCCGCCCGGCACCGATCCCTTTTCCCCGCAGAACAAATTGATCTTCTCCTGCGGACCGCTGTCGGGAACCTCCGCGCCCTGCCCGGCGCGATTTCATGTGTCCGGCAAGGCCCCCCTTACGGGAATCATGGGCAATTCCAACGCCGGCGGTTATTTCGGGCCGGCCATGAAACGGGCGGGATTGGATCATATTATCATTCAGGGGAAGTCCGAAGAACCGGTATATCTCTGGATCGATGATGATAAGGTCGAGATCAAATCAGCCCGCCATCTCTGGGGGAAAAACATCAGAGAGGTGGAGGCGCAAATAAAAAAAGAACGGAATGACCGGAGGGTGCGGGTGGCCGCCATCGGTCAGGCCGGCGAGAGAATGGTTCGCATTGCCAACATCGTCCACGAGGAGCGCTCCGCCTCCCGCACCGGCCTCGGAGCGGTGATGGGCTCAAAGAATTTGAAGGCCGTCGCCATCAGGGGGTCAAAAGAGGTAAAACTGTTTGACCCGGAAGGATTCGCGCGCCTGGCCCGGGAAACACAGCAGCGCATCGCCCGCTCAAACAAGTACGACCATTTCCGCGAGAAGGGCGGTTCGGCCGGCACCTACAGTACCAGCCGGGCCGGTTTTCTGGCGAGCAAAAACTTCGGGCAGATCGGCGACTTTGAGGGAATTGAAAACTTCAACCCGAAGAATGTTGCGCCGAAATTTTATCTCTCCAACAAACCCTGCTTCAAATGCCCCATCGGCTGCGGCAAGCGATGGGAGGTGAAGGACGGTCCCTTTGCCGGTGAATGGGGCAACAAGATTGAGGAAGGCGCCTTTACCCCGCTCGGGCCGGTGTGCGGCAACAGCAATGTTGAGTCGGTCTTCAAGTTGAACAACATGGCCAACCAGCTGGGCCTGGATACGATTGAGTGCGCCGCCGGCATGGCGGTGGTCATGGAGTGGTATGAGAAGGGCATTGTCAGCAAAAAAGATCTTGACGGCATCGAGCTCACCTGGGGTAACTATGAAGCAATGATGCAAATGATGGAAAAGATAGCCTTCCGGCAGGGGGTGGGTGATATCCTGGCAGAGGGCATTGTCATGGCCTCGCGCAGGTTCGGCGGGGAAGCCGAGAAATGCGTGAGCCATTGCAAAGGGATGGGCATGTCCGGGGTTGATTCGCGCATATTGAAAGGCACCTCCCTGGGGTTTGCCACCTCCACCCGCGGCGCCTGCCATCTGACGGCGCTGGTGCCGGTGGAATTTTCCGCCTTCCCGGTCATGTCCAGGGAGCAGGCGGAGGCGACATTCGGTACGGCCGAGGTTATGGATCCGCTTTCCTACAATAAGGCCAATGCGCTGATTTACTTTCAGCACCGGGCGTTGCTGTGCGACCTGTTCCAGGTCTGCAAATTTCTTTTGGGCCTGGGCACCGGAACCAAGGATTTTTCCTATAATGACCTCGGTCAGCTTTTTTATCGTGCCACCGGGGTGCCGGGCGATGAAAAAGAGATGCTTACCGCCGCCGAGCGTGTCCACAATGTGGAGCGGGCGTACTCCTGCCGGGAGGGCCTGAACCGGAAGGATGATCGCCTGGTGGGCAAGTGGGCGGACGAACCGGTTCCCAACGGTCCTTACCAGGGGGAAAAAATTGATCCGGTCAGCTGGGAACGGATGCTTGATGAATATTATGATTTAAGAGGCTGGGACCGCAGCGGTATTCCCACCCGGGAGAAGCTTGCCGCGCTGGGTCTGACCGATGTAGCCAAATCGCTGGAAGCGGCGATGGTATATTAGCCGGCGGTTGAAAAAAACCATCTGATTTGTGGCTCAAGGGGGAGGGGCTTTTGAGCCGCATGCTATTGAGTGGATATTTAATGCGCCTTCTCAATCCGTTTCAACGCCTTGATGAGGTCCAGCGACTTGGGATTGCTGACCTTGCGGCGCACGATGATTTCTATCGGTCTTACCTCCCGGCCGTAGTATTCACTGTTCCAGGAATCATTCACCCGCATGGTGGAGCCGGAGAGTGAGAGCCCGGCAAAAGCGCCTTTTGACTTGGCAAAACTGAAGTAGTCCGCATCAAGGGTGGGCACCGTCGCTGCTTCACCGGTTGCACCCACCGGCCCGACGGCAATGGAAGCGTCGGCGCCTAGATTAACCGACGAGGTGTAAAATTCCTCCAGGCCGCGGAGGGTCCTGATCAGGACGATAACCTCGGAGGTCTTCCCGCCTATCTGCAGTCCCCAGCTCACGCCGAGGTTGATGAGAAACATCGGCTCCGACCATTCACCGCTGAGGTCGTCACGGGCAATGAGAATCGCCCTTCCCCCCGCTCCTCCGAAGATAAAACCTCCCTTGATGAGCTGGGGCATGATAATAATGCCGTAGGAATCCTTGATATGCCTCCGGAACCATTCCAGCTTTGGGTCGGCGGTAAAATCATTCAGGGTGACGATGGCCTTATCAATGAGAATGGTCTGGTTGGTTATTTCATCTGTTGCTTCATCCTCTGCGAAGGTGGAGACGGTTAGAAGCAGGATGACCATAGCCGCTATAGTCGCTGCTGCAACGCTTTTACAAAATGCATTCATTTCTTCTCCTCCTTCCTTAGGGAAAATGATTAACGCATTCGCTTTTGACTTATCATTTTTATTTTTCCTGCGCAAGCGCCTTGATTCTTTGCTGCTCCTCTATAAGTTTCCGTCTGTTGCTTGCATGTTTCAGGGCGCACCGCATCATGGTTACAACATCTCTCCAGCCCATCATCCGGTGCTGAAACACCTTGCGCAGGATGGACAGGACGTGAGGGAGCGAATAGAATCGGCGGTGCATCCGCTTGCGGATGGATTTGAGGCGATCGCGGGAATATTCCGTGGAGCATATATATCCCTTGCGATCCACGTAATACGCGCCGCCGGATTGCGCAACCATGTCTTCGAGAGGCGACCCCTGCTCCATTTTGAGATAGCTGGGATAGATCAAATCGAGCCTCAGTTCGCGGGCAAAATCCGCTATCCTGAGCATGTCTTCCTCGGATTCCCCCGGGTTGCCGACGATAAAGTATCCGACCAGCAGAAAGGGATGCTTCCTGAGACGCCTGCAGGCTTCCCGGGCCCCGGCAGTGTCAAACCCCTTCTCCAGCTCACGCAATGTTGCGTCGCTGGTTGATTCTATCCCCAGCGATAAGAACTTGAAGCCGGCCTTCCACAGCTTGGCCAGCACCGCGTCATGAAAGGCGACCTCGATGCGCAGCGCCACGCCGATGGTTTTTTTAATGTTTCTCTCTATGATCAGATCGCACATTTCCTCGACCCGCTTGATGTCCGCGGCAAAATGATCGTCGGTAAAAAGGACGTTGTCTGCAGCAAGTGTTTCCAGCTCCGCGACCACCGCTTGCGGTGATCGTCCGGTCCAGGGCCTTTTTTCACCAAGGGGGGTTCTGCTGAAGGTGCAGAATTTGCAATGAAAGGGGCATCCGCGGGAGGAGGAGAGCATGTCCAGGGCGATGCCGGTTTCCACGGTTCCCATGCGGAGGCGGTAGGGCTGACGCCTGCCATCCCGGTCGGGAATGATGTTTTCCGGGAAGCGGTCAAAGCGGCGGTTGGGATTGTGGCGGACCGAACCGTTTGACCGGTAGGAGAGGCCGTCAATTTCATCGAGCGACCTTCCCGAAAACATCTCGCTTATGGTTTCCTCGCCGTCGCCCCGCACCACGAAATCGACAGCGGGACATGTCCCGAAGATCTCCTCGGTACTGAAGGTGGCGGCCCGGCCCCCGACGATAATGGATTGGTCCGGTTTAAAGAGGCCGGTCAACATCGGCAGCAGGGAGATCTGGTCTTCCCAGTTCGCGCTGATGCAAACGGCTTCCGCCGGTATCTGCCTCAGCTGTTCCGGGTCGGGTTCGTAACGCATGTCCACCAGCCGGGTGTGCGCGCCGGTCCGCTTGATGGACGCCGAAATGTATTCCAGTCCGAGGGGGGGCAGCCAGTTGGCGGGGCTGACTCCCTTCCTCCAGGGATATATGCAAAGGGCGTGTTGGGCTGGTGGGAAGATCTTGCCTGTATCCATCGAATTGACGTGAGCGCGCCGGCAGGCGGTTTAAAAACGCTTTTCCCAAGACTATCATTTTTAGCCGAAAAAGAAAAGCCCCGCATTGCTCTGCGAAGCGATTCTATGTTCTGCATGAATCCGGCATGTAGGTGAAGCCCCGCTGCTTATTTGAAGAAGTAGCTCACCCCCAGCAGCCCGAAGTGGTGATCAAGACCCACGTTATCTTCATCAATACCCGCATTGGAGAGATGGCGATAACGATAGCCACCGGTCATCGCCCAGCGTTTGGTCAGCAGGACTTGCAGCCCGATCCCCGCCTGGGGAGTAAAGTTAAGCTGGGTGCCCTGTTCATGGGTGTGCTGGGTGGTATAAATCATCCCCGCCCCGCCCTCGATGAAGGGGGCTATGCGCGCGGTGATATTATGCGAGTACTTCAGCAGGAGCGAAAATCCCACCTCGGCATTGGTGTCCGGCTTGTTCACCAGATTCGCAAAGG
>CAYWLT010000091.1:0-10500 GCA_964459295.1 uncultured Thermodesulfobacteriota bacterium | reverse complement strand
AAACAGGACGGTTTTGCAATCAATGGCGGAGGTGCATGGGAATCGAACCCACCAGGGACGCTCTTCACGCCCCACACTGGATTTGAAGTCCAGGAGGCCCACCAGAACCTATCCACCTCCGCATTATTCCGGGTAGACGCCGTCCTTTAAACGCGCACCGATATTTTAATCATCCATAATCTTGCCGCCGCCGGTAAGCAAACCGGCGTGGGTCACGCCAAATGCGGATACCTTTGCCAGGTCGTCACGCAGCTGTTTTACTTGCTCCGGCATGAGCAGTTTATCAAAACCTTCTTTCTGCCGCTCGGTTTTAAGGGTAATGGTGACCATTTTCACCCACGGTCAGCGGTCGCCCCAGATATATGTATCAGCGCTGCTTATGGTCATATCTGTCGGCAGAGCGGAATCAACCTTGAGGGTTATTTCAGAAAGGGGGACCCGAATTGACTTCAAGCTCGCGGCAGCCGGGTCAAGGTCTATACTCAGGTACAGCCTGCCCTTGTCCGCCATAACGTAGATTTCTTGAACGGCAATACGGTTGAGGCCTCTGGTAACGGTCAGGCCGTGTGTAAGCGCCAGTCCGATTATGACCGCCAAGGCCAGAAAAAAGATGACGCCGGTTAAAAGCAGTAGCGTTTTTTTTTGTGCCATAGTAATGGTGACGGCGCGACCCGGGACCGCATCGCGATTCAATGCCCGATGCCTACCGAAGCGACATGGGCAGATGCCCTGCCCGGACCGGCGTATCCAGCGGGAAGGTGACGGGTACAGGCGATCTAATTGTACGGTAGAGAAAATGCGGAGTCAACTGTAAATAAATCCGACTCAAGCGAATCTTTCCATTGTTTGCTTCGGCGCGGTTGACAGACGGGAAAAAGTGCTTATGATTTGCCCAGTTTTAGACAACAAGGAAGGCGGGAACCCATTAAGCCGGTACAACAAGCATTGCATTTGTGCAAAACACGATAACCCGGGAATAGGAAGCGGACCATGAGATTTGACAAATTTACCGTTAAGGCGCAGGAAGCAATTCAGGAGGCACAGCGGATTGCGGAAAAATACCAGCATCAGCAGGTTGACCCTGAACATGTCATGACCGCGCTGGCCGTGCAGCCGGATGGCATTGTCGTACCCCTGCTCAGGAAGATGGGGGTTGATCCGGCGGTGCTCCTAAAGCAATTGGAAGAGGCCCTTGAGAAAGTGCCCAGGGTTTACGGATCCGCGGGGCAAATGTACATCTCGCCTCGAACTGAACGGGTATTCAACCAGTCGTTCAAGGAGGCTGAACGCTTAAAAGACGAGTATGTCAGCGCCGAGCACATCCTCATATCCATGGCAGATGAAAAGGGCGGAAAGGTATCGACGATATTGTCATCACTGGGAGTCACCCGGGATGCCCTTTACACTGCCCTGGTCAGCATCCGGGGCAGCCAGCGGGTGACCGATCCCAATCCCGAGGATAAATATGAAGCGCTCAAACGATACGGCCGCGATCTCACCAATCAGGCCCGCAAGGGAAAGCTTGACCCGGTGATCGGCAGGGATAATGAAATCCGCCGGGTCATACAGGTTCTCTCTCGCAGAACCAAGAATAACCCCGTGCTCATCGGCGAGCCGGGTGTCGGCAAGACGGCCATTGTCGAGGGCCTGGCCCAGCGGGTGGGCAACGGCGATATACCCGAGAGTATCGCCAACCGCAGGATTATCGCGCTGGACATGGGCGCGCTGGTTGCAGGGACAAAATACCGGGGTGAATTTGAAGACCGGCTCAAGGCGGTGCTGAAGGAAATACAGGAGAAAAGCGGAGAAATAATCCTTTTCATCGATGAGTTGCATACGGTGGTCGGCGCCGGGGCCGCCGAAGGGGCAATTGACGCGTCCAACATGCTGAAACCCGCCCTGGCGCGCGGTGAACTCCGGTGCGTGGGCGCAACCACGCTGAATGAATACCGGAAGTATATTGAAAAAGACGCGGCCCTGGAGCGAAGGTTCCAGACGGTGCTGGTCGGGGAGCCCACGGTGGAGGACACCATTTCCATTTTGCGGGGCTTGAAGGAGCGCTATGAGTTGCACCACGGGGTCAAGATTCAGGATTCGGCAACGGTTGCCGCGGCCACCCTGTCGCACCGATACATTACCGACCGCTTTCTTCTGGACAAAGCCATCGATTTGATCGACGAGGCCGCCTCCAAGCTGCGGATTGAAATGGACAGTCTCCCCGCGGAAATTGACGCGGTCGAGCGAAAAATAGTCCAGCTGCAAATTGAAAAAGCGGCGTTAAAGCGCGAAAAGGATTCGCAGTCGCGTGAGCGCCTGGAAAAGGTGGAACAGGAGCTGGAGGAACTTAAGGCGGAAAGCGCCACCATGAAGCAGCACTGGGAGAAGGAGAAGGAGATTATTAAAAAAATACAGGAATTAAAGGAGCAGATTGAGGCGAGCCGTCTGGAGGAGCAAAGGGCGGAGCGGTCCGGCAATCTGGAAAAGGTGGCGCAGATCCGCTACGGATCACTCATCCGGCTCAATGAGCAGCTGGCGGATGCCAGTGCCCGGTTGAACGAGATACAGAAAGACCAGAAGATGCTTAAGGAGGAGGTGGACGCGGAGGATATAGCCGAGGTCGTGGCAAAATGGACCGGCGTTCCGGTGTCAAAAATGATGGAGGGGGAACTGGAGAAGCTCATTACTATGGAGGAGAGAATTGGCAAGCGGGTGGTGGGGCAGGACGAGGCGATTCAGGCGGTTGCCGACGCGGTGCGACGTTCCCGCTCGGGCCTGCAGGATCCCAACCGACCGCTTGGTTCTTTTATTTTCCTGGGGCCGACCGGCGTGGGGAAGACGGAACTGGCCCGGGCGCTGGCGGTTTTCCTCTTTGACGACGAGCAGGCGATGGTGCGCATTGATATGTCCGAGTTTATGGAAAAGCATTCGGTTTCGCGTCTCATCGGCGCGCCTCCCGGTTACGTCGGTTATGAGGAAGGCGGGTATCTGACCGAAGCGGTTCGCAGAAGGCCGTATTCAGTGATACTGCTGGACGAGGTGGAAAAGGCGCACCCCGAGGTCTTCAACATTCTGCTGCAGATCCTTGATGATGGGAGGTTAACCGACGGACAGGGGAGAACGGTCGATTTCAAGAACACCCTGATCATCATGACCTCCAACCTGGGCAGCCAGTGGATCCAGGATCTGGGGGAAACGGATTACGGTGAGATGCAGACGAGGGTGATGGAGGTGGTGCGCGGCACCTTTAAACCGGAATTTTTAAACCGGATCGATGAGATTGTTATATTTCATGCGCTGGGCAGGGAGCAGATTAAGCAGATAATTGAAATACAGCTCGGCCTGCTCAACAAGCGGCTGGAGGATAAAAAGCTGAGCATCACGCTTGATGCCTCGGCTAAACATCTGCTGATTGAACAGGGGTTCGATCCGGTATACGGAGCGCGTCCGCTGAAGCGTGCCATCCAGCGCATGATCCAGAATCCGCTGGCCATGAAGATTCTGGAAGGGGATTTTGCGGAGGGCGACCATATTGCGGTTGCGGCGGATCCCCGGGCCAGCAGCATGATCTTTTCCCGGGTACCCGCCGGGACAGCTGGGTGACCACAGTCGGCACCGGCCACAAGCACCTTTGCGCTCGGGGAAACGAAGTGCAAAGGTGCTTTTTATTGAGCGCCGATAAGAAACGGTGGTTGACCCTGCTTCCCTCCTGGGATATTATACGGCACGGCATTGAAGGGCCATGGAGATGTGAGATAACCGTGCCTGAGATGGAGGGACGAACTCCGGTGTGTCCGATTACTGTATGCGGCAATGACGGGAAGCCCCCATTGTCAACAATCGCGTAAAGGAGCATTGTGATCCCCTTAAAGGATACCGTTCCCTCTCAAACATTTCCCGTTGTCAACATTGCCCTCGTGATCATCAATTGCCTGGTGTTCCTCTACGAAATATCGTTGGGTCCCGGGCTGCCTCCCTTCATCGACCGTTACGGCATTGTTCCGGTCCGCTTTCTCAGCTCCCGGGCGGTCGGCGACCTGATAACGCCGCTTTTCAGCTTCATGTTTCTTCATGGCGGCTGGCTCCATGTCATAAGCAACATGCTCTACCTCTGGATTTTCGGGGATAATGTGGAGGACCGCATGGGCCATATCCGGTATCTCATATTTTATCTCATCTGCGGTATTGCGTCCGGGCTGACGCAGCTCCTGCTTTCCCCTGTCTCTCGAATACCCATTGTGGGCGCAAGCGGTGCGATTGCCGGCGTAATGGGCGCCTATCTGCTGCTCTATCCCTTCGGCCGGGTGGTTACCCTGATTTTCTTTTTTATATTTATTGAAGTCGTTCAAATTCCCGCATTTTTCTTTCTGCTGCTCTGGTTTATGCTGCAGTTTTTTAGCGGAGCCTTTTCCATTGCCGGATCCGAGGGAGGAGTTGCCTGGTGGGCGCATGTGGGAGGGTTTCTGTGCGGATTGATTCTGGTCTACCCGTTTGCCAGGAGGAAACGGGCCCCGACCTGGGTATTCCGGAAAAGGCGCCCCTGGTAGCGGCGGCGCAATCATCAATCCGGTTAATCGGGGGTAAGCGGTATAATTTTCCGCTTTGTCGGCTGGAGGGAGACGAGCTGCCCAGACGGGGTGAGAGGGGGCGGCGTTTACTGCCGAGGCGGTTTCGGGTGTAATGCCGAAATTATATGCCGCGCTCGGCATGACCGGCAAAGCGATAAGAATAAAGCGAATCATAAAGGATGTGTGCGCCGCGCTAGGCGGATAAAAATTGGGCGAGATAGCCAGCTATATCGTCGGGAATCTGGTTGAAGGTACTCACAATTACCCCCTCCCGGTTAACGATAACGTGGGTCGGTATACCAATCACCCCGTATTTCAGCGCCAGCCCGGCCGATTCATCAAAGATGATTTTATATGGAAGCTGGTATCGTTCCTGGAGCTGCCGCACCCTTTGCAGCGAGTCGTTGAAGCCAACATCAATTGCCAGAATCTCATAGGGCTTGCCCTGCACTTCCTGATAGAGTTTTTTAAGTTTGGGCACCTCCGTAATGCAGGAAGGACACCAGGTCGCCCAGAACATGAGATGTACGATCTTTTGTCCGCGGTATCCAGATAATTGAATCGGCTCTCCGTCAATCGTCCGCAGCGTGAAATCGATGGCAGGTTTGCCCCGCAGATTGATTTCCCGCTCCCCCGAACATCCGAGCATGGCAGCCAGTGCCAGCAACATGAGCAAAGCATGCGGCCGGCGGTGATGTTTCCTGTGGTTCATGCATACTCCTTCAGAACATCAATTGCCCCGCTTTGACGAGAAAATATTCACCCACCGCGATCATCATCACGCCGAACCCCTTTTTGATTTTCACCATCCATTCCCCCGACCGGGGAAGCGAGGTAAGAAGCCCGGTAAAGGTTCCGATCAGGATGAGGAGAAATCCCATGCCGAAGGCGTAGGAAAACAGCATGGTGACGCCCAGCGGAATATTCTGTTTGGTGCCGACGAAGGTAAGCAATATACCCAGTACCGGTGCCGTGCAGGGGGCGGCGATAAGCGCCGATGCGCCGCCCATGAACAGGGCGGTCATTCCCCCCCTTCTTTTCATGGGAAAGGCGCCGCGCAGGGGGGTCCAGGTAAATTGAATGGTGATAACATCAAGCATGGCCAGGCCGAAAATGATGCAGAGGTTGGCCACCACCAGATGTACCCAGGGATTGGTCTGGATATGGCCGAAAAACTTGCCGGTCAGCGCCGCGAATGCCCCCAGGCAGGCGTAGATCAGCGCAAGCCCGATCACATACATGCAGGAGAGGTAGAAACCTCTGATTTTGGTGGAGGAGCCCTTGGCCCCGATAAATCCCACGGTGATGGGTATGAGGGGATACACGCAGGGGGTAAAACTGGTGGCGATACCCGCCGCCAAAGAGATAGCGACCGCAAGCAGTGGGGCGGTCTGTATTGCACTTTCAAGATTGTGGGTAAACGAATCGAGCATAGGTGCTCCGCGCCCGATGCCGTATTGCAGCAATCGACAGGGGGAAAAGCGCAATGCCGGCAGGCTGAATCGGGATGTGCCGCCCGCGGCATCGAACTGATTAAATCAGTTTTTTGCATCCGCTGTCAAGCAGATAATGTGCGGGGCAAAGGATATAAGCCAGGCGGTGAACCGCGGTTCGAGATGATCTCAGAGGCGCACGGTTCTTCCCTCCTGTGCCGCCGAGCACTTCATCGGGACGCCACTTTTCCTGATCATCTCCCTGCACTGCCGAACCTGCGCATCGATGACCCGGTCTGCATGATCGGGATCGTGGTGAAAGAGGATGAGATGCTTTACTTCGCCTTCCGCGCCCAGCTTGACCGCCTCCTTCCAGGGAGAGTGGCCCCAGCCCTGTTTGGACCGGTACTCGCGGTCGCTGTACTGGGCGTCGTGGATCAGCAGATCCGCCCCCTTGATGAAGCGCCTGAACTCCTCACGCCTGAAGATAATATGACTCCGGCCTACCCGGGATCGGGGAAGGAGCTCATTGTCGGTCATGTAGACGATTTTTTTGTTATCAAAACTGAGAGCATAGGCGAAGGTCATGCCCGGGTGGTTGGCGCGCATGACCGCAAGGCCGGCCCCCTCGATTGCACCGGTGGCCGGGGTTATCTCCCTGAACCTGATATCCGCGGCGAGCGCGCTTGATTTGACCGGGAAATGTATGGATTCCATCTGGCTGGAAAAAATTTTTTCCAGCGGAAACCGGCGGTGCCGGCAGCCGCACACGGTGATCTCATGGCTACGGCGGTAGGCCGGGGCGAAAAAAGGCAATCCCTGTATGTGGTCCCAGTGGTAATGGGAAAGCAGGATGGTGGCGGTAATTTTCTTTCTTCTTCTGATAAGCTCGTTTCCCAGCTCTCGGATGCCCGTTCCCCCGTCGAGAATGATCAAGCGGCCGCCGGGAAGGGAAACCTCCACGCACGAGGTGTTTCCGCCGTATCCGGCCTTGTCTCGCCCGGGTGAGGGCACCGATCCCCGCGTTCCCCAGAACCGGATGAGTATGGCATTATCACGCATCGGTGGTCCTTTATGAAAATAAATTCAAACCGTGCCCCGCGAGCATGCGGTTGAAAAGACATGAGAAGATATCGCAAGCTTAAGCTTGCGGCTACCACGGCTTGGATCGACCTGAGCGAATGCGCCTGAGCCGTCTGCCTTCCCTGAAAACGGCAAGCTTTATCTTTCCCTGTCCCATGTTTCCTGAACCCTGTACTTTTGTTGTGGCTAAAAAGTCCCTTTCCCTTGAGCCGTATACTATTGGGTAGTGCTTTTCAACAACCTGCTAGAGCGACTGAGCGTCCGGCTTCTTCCGGATCTGAGACTCCCGATCGGCAAGGTGGCGCTGCCAGGTGGAAAACATGTCGCACATTGCCCGGTAATCTCTTTCGTTGTCAATGTCCAGAACGGCGCCCACCAGCGGCAGGGTGGTGGTGACAAAGCGCGTGCCCAAAACCCTGGAAACGCAGCCCTCGATCAGGGATCGTGGGAGCAGGAATCGGGTGGGCAGGGTAAGCGGATCAAGGTGGATGCGGGAAAGAAACTGGTTCCAGTGAAGCAGGCCGTAGCACCAGAATCCCTGCCAGCCCACGTGCACCCTGAGAAACTCGCGGCCCAGGCGAAGAATGTTGCGCAAATCCCGCTGGTAGCGGAAGTCATAGACCTTCTGAATGTAACCCCGGTTGGCGACCTTGAGCGGCTTGACCAGGTGAAGGTTGTTCTGCCGGAATTTACCCTCTTTGATGTGGAAGTAATGGGTGCTGATGCCCGGCGTGCCCAGGCGGGGGCGGCAGAAGGTCAGATGTTCGGCGCCGGCGATGCCGAGGAAATAGTCGTAGCGGGATCGATCGCAGCGGTTGAGAAAGCTGTCGATTTCAAACGGGCTGACCAGCGGCACGTCGCCGGCGATATAGAGAACCGATTTCTCGCGCAGCGCGGGCGACGGCTCGGTTGCCGAGCGCGCCTCGGGCGCCAGCCGCAGAAAAGCGTTCCACACATTGTGAAAGAGCGATTCTCCCTGCTCACAGATAATGAGGGTCTTTCCCCGGACCGGAGGTTCCCGGTGCTCGCGGAGCGCCCGCTCGATGCGCGCAGAAGGGCCGACCAGGCAGATGCGCCGCACCAGTTCCGACTGCTCCAGCGCCCGGAGCACATGGATGAAGAGCGGTAGACCGTTGATGTGCAGGAAGGACTTGTTCTCGCCGCACACGGTTCGGCTCGCGCCCCGGTCGCCGATCAGCAGCACTGCGTCGCAGGCGGCGGTCGCTTCGGTCAGAGGAATGTGATCCCTCGCTTCCATCACAGCCATCAGCCAAAGTAGAGGTTGTGCAGGCGCCGGGAGAGTTCGCCGAGCAGTTGCAAAACCCGTTCGGCGTCCTGGGGGGAGAGAATCCCGGCGCCGCAGCTCGGGGTTATAAGCGACTGCGCGGCAATCCGATCCGCGTCAATGCCGTGCCGTGAGAGGCGTGCGACGCAGGCGTGCCACTTGTCGAATAGGGTTTCGGCGCTTTCCCCATGCAGACGTGCCGGGTCCGCGGTTGGCACAAGCCCCCAGGCCAGCACCCCCCCCCGCGCGAGATACTGCTTAAGCGCATCGGCATAGAGCAGGACTTTGTCAAAATAGCTGTATGCGTCAAAGCTGATGATGTCAATCGCGGTGCCCATGACCATTGACCAGTCGGTGTTTTCGCAGCAGTGCAGGCCGGCCAAACCGTTTGCCCGATGGATGCAGCCGATGATCTCGTTGAGGTCCTTCTGGATGTCGGAGGCGGTGATGCCGATATAGGCGGACGACCCGAACCCGACCAGGGAGGGCTCGTCGATGGAGATGATGACCGGTGCGGCGTAGCGCCGCAGCTGCTCGATCTGCCAGGTTGCCTTGAGGGAAATGGCCTTCACGATAACGTCTCTGAGCTGTGGGTCGTAGTACGCGCTTTTCCCGCGGCCGTCGGTTACGCTGGTCCCGAAGGTGAACGGGCCGGTGACCTGGCCTTTCAGCGCCAGCGGCCGGTGCCCGGTGCTGCCCAGCAGTTCCAGCAGGGCGTAAAAGCCGCGCGCATACTCGCGACTGATGGCGTATGAAGATAGATGCGCCGAAGAATTGTCTTCGACCGCCGCCAGATACCGTTCGTAGAATACCGAGACCTCTTGCTGAAACGCCGGGGCATCCATCTCGAAATAGGCGCCCGCGTTGATCGGGCGCCGAAAGCCCGGCATTCCTTCGGTAAACTGTACCAGCATGCCTTCCTGCGGACGCTTGCTCAATTGCGCCCATGCGGGTATCCGGGGGGTGAACTGCAGAATGAGTCGGGCGGCCTCGCGGGCATCGGTATGGGGCAGACTGCCGATGGTGGTGGCGAGGCAGCGGGGTGCAAAGGCCATAGAGCGGGCTCCTCAAATCAATACCTGCCGGTCGTACCCGGGGTAAAGCGGACAACGTGTTTACCGCAGGAGGTGCTTGACTTGCAGATAAATATGGTGTATGGACAAGTGACTGACCCGGCAGGAAGGTGATGTGTTTCCTTTACCCGGTTCAGCTATCATTCAATCCGATCGGAGAAAAGCGATCCATGCCGCGTGTGCGATCTCATATACTGCTGCTGGGGTTCGCGCTGCTGCTTGCCGCATGCCGAACCGCCCCCCCCGCTTCCAAGGATGCCGGCTCGGATGAGCAGGCATTTACCCGGGCCATGGACCTCTATCGCAAGCAAAACTACTATGACGCGAAACCGGCTTTTACCGCACTCCGGGACCAATTTCCCTTAAGTCCCTACGCGGTCATCGCCGAGTTGAGGCTGGCCGACATTCATTACTTTAAAGCAGAGTATGTGGAGGCGATTCACTTCTACGAGGAATTCAAACGGCTGCATCCCAGCAATCCCGATGTGCCGTATGCGATTTATCAGCTGGGCATGTGCCATTTCAAACAGCTGGAGTCCCTGGATCGGGACCAGACCCCCGCCGAAAAAGCGGCCTCTTTTTTTGAGTATCTGATCAAGCACTATCCTGCCAGCCCGTTTACCGGCAGCGCCATGGGATACTATAAAATCTGCCGACGGAACATGTTCGAGCACGATTATGCCATCGGCCGCTATTATTACAAAACCAAAAAATACTGGGCGGCAAAAGAGAGGTTCCGGGATGTTTTGACCTCGTATACCTTCATCCGGAACCGCGATGAAGTGCTCTACTACCTGGGACTCTCCTATAGTCATCTCGGCGAGCCGGGCAAGGCCCGCGAGGTCCTGCTCAACTTGCAGGAGGGTTATCCCGACAGCCCGTATGTGGCGAAACTGCAGGCGCTGCCGGCGGTTGCCCCGGCCGGCGAGGCGGCCGCACCGGAGGCGGCGCAGCAGAAAGAATAAGCCGCTGTCCGGCGCGGCGGCTATGGCATCATGCGCTCGATGATATCATAGGCGCTGCCGAGCGTGTCCAGAAGCCGGTCCTTATCCTTGCCGCCG
>CAYWLT010000090.1:0-10555 GCA_964459295.1 uncultured Thermodesulfobacteriota bacterium | reverse complement strand
CATCGACGACCAGCAGCGCGCTTTTTACCGACATAAATAGTGTTGATCCGGCGTAGGCATATATGAACCTGCAACCGGGTTTCGCTGTTCAATCAACCGGTGTTTTTTCACCATATCAAATACTAGCACGGCGCGCGTCACTTTTCCACCACAATCGCCACCCCGGGTTGACTGGATAATGGTAGCGAACATCATCGCACCCGGATTTTTTCGTGTTCATCCTCATTCATCGATCCAGCTTATACACTGCATCGGGCAGCTGTCTATTGCATCCTGGATCTTGGCCTCAGATGCGCCGCGCGGATCATAAACCTCAGAAACGCCCTCCTCATTCATGCGAAACACCTCGGGGCAGAGCTGCGCGCACAGTTCACAGCCGGTACATATCCCCTGTTCAACGTATGGCGTCTGTGGCATTGGTCCTGCCTCCGTTTCACTGCGGGCGAATGCCGGCAACGTATGACGGACTGTTTGCTCCTTTTTAGCACGGCCCGCTTAGCAAAGTGTTTTGACGGATTCAAACACTCAGTCGCCTCTCATGCGCGGCCGATATTTTTGACAACATACATCCTGGGCTTGTGGTGTATCATTGTATGTATTATTCTTGATAGATGTTTCTTGACAATCATCATTCTCTTCGGCCTTCTCTTCTCTGTCATCATAGAGGGCTCCGGTTCAGATAATGTGGCTGACATACTGCATTCCCAACCCATAAGCCAGGGCGCGGTTTCCTCCCTCCAGGCCGGTAACCCTTCCCTCCGTGCCCCTATCGGTCAGCGTTTTGAGCGAAATTATGAGCAGTGCCATGGCCTGCATATCGATGGTTGTAACCCGGCTCATGTCCAGCTCGAAAAGCTTCCTGTACAACGCTTTGCTTCGGGTGATTGCCTTGCTGATGCCCTTGATGTTGTCGCTGTTAAAATCCCCCTTCAACTCGAAGATAACCCGGCCATCGGACGGTTTTATTTTAAAGTAGCCAATGGTAACCGGCCTCTCCTGAAACGGGTCTCCGGTGCCATGCATCTCATCCATCTTATTGGGCACGGTCTCCATAATCATCTCCTCCATGCAAGTGGACGGCAGGGCTTCAAGGATGCTTAACCGGTTGCTGAACAAGGGACTTGCTGCACCATGCCATCTTACTGACTGTCAGTTACGTGCTGACACAATTGATTCAACCAATTTTATTATTGACTCACCGGTCAAAGAACTTTTGGCAAGAAAGTAATCGGCCCCGGACTGCAGCGCCGCGTCCTCATACTCCTTAATATCATAGAGGGACAGAGCAACGATAATAGTCTCGGGATGGACTTTTTTAATTCTTTTAACCAGGGGCTGGTTGCTTCCATCAAACATATTGATATCCAGAAAAATCAACCGCGGGGCACATTGATCGATTTTTTTGAGGGTCTGCCGGTTGCTGTCTGCCCCTTCTGTCTTCATGGAGGGGAAATGGTTACACAGGATTTCCTTGAGCAATTGTCTGAAATCAGGATCATCTTCTACGATCAATGTTTTAATCTGGCGTGTCCTTTCCGGAAGGGCATTTTTTACCCTATTGTTTTCCATTTGCTTTCTCATGATAAACCATCCTGCGGATGAACATTTCCATCCGTCTCCGCGGCAGCCGGCACCCCCCGCCTTCAGCAATGTATCATGGATTTCTGTTTACAAATATACTGTGGGGTGCTAGACAATGGTATAGGGTGTAATCCCCATATTGGGTCCCGGCACATAGTATTTTCCGTAAAAAACATCAGTACTATTGCCCTATGGAAAGGCAGAAGCGAATCTTTATCGCCGAAGACCACGCCATCCTCCGGGATGGACTGCGGGCGATGCTGACGTCGCTTCCCGGCTACGAGATTATAGGAGAGGCGGAGGACGGCGGCGAAGCAATTCGCGGGGTAGTGAGCGGTAGGCCCGACCTGGTAATACTGGACCTGTCGATGCCGAAGATGAACGGTATGGAGGCCCTCAAGGAAATAAAAAAGCTCGCGCCGGATACCAAGGTATTAGTACTCACCATACACAGCAGCGATGAGTATGTACTGCCCGTCCTGAAGGCAGGCGCGGATGGCTATATGCTCAAATACGATACCCAGGCCGAGTTGATGTCCGCCATCAAAAGCATACTGGACGGCAAGCAGTACCTGAGTCCGGGGGTCTCAAGGCAGGTGATCGAAGGGTACCTGGAAGGAGGCTCTTCCCTGAAAAGCAAATCCACCTGGGAAACACTTACCAAGCGGGAGCGGGAAATCCTGAAGCTGATTGCCGAAGGATACAAGAACCGGGAAATTGCCGAATATCTTTGCATCAGTGAAAAAACCGTGGTAAAACACCGGGCCAATCTCATGGGAAAACTGGACTTACACAATGTATCCGCCCTGACCGCCTATGCCGTGAGCAAAGGCCTGGTCACGGAAAAATGAGCCGCTGAAGCTAAGGCAACGGCCAGGTGACCTTTAAAACCGTTCCCCTGCCTTTTGCAGACGTAATAACCAGATCCCCCCCTGATATCTCCGCCCGCTTTTTCATGCTGAACAGTCCGAATCCACTCCTTTGCGTTTCAGGTAAAAGCGCAGCCCCCACATCGAAGCCCCTGCCGTTATCTCTTATGGTTAATATTATTGCCCTGTCTTTTTTTTCAAACGAAATGTGAACGTGATCGGAGTGACTGTGCTTGGCGATATTGTTGAGACTTTCCTGCAGGATGCGGTAAATAACCAGTTTGAGATGGTCCGGCACCTCATCCTCGGTAAGCGTCAGTTCTTTATCAATGCGGATGGTGGTGTATACCGATTGAAATTCACGGCAAAACCATGAAAAGGTTGCCATAATGCCCAGGTCATCCAGTACGGAAGGCCGCAATCCCCTACCTATTCTGTCCAGTTCCTCAATGCCGCTTCGAATTTTGGGAATGAGGTTCTGCAGCGATTTTAAATATGTCCCCTCTCTTCTTGAACCACTCTGGTTAAGGCTGCACTCAACGGCAAACTTTAAGGCGGACATGGTTTGCCCGACACTGTCATGCAACTCCTGCGCTACCCGTTTCCTTTCGGTCTCCTGAGACGCGAGGAGCCGGCGGGCAAGAAATTGCAACTGCTGCTCTGACTCCTTGAGGGCGGCCTCCGCCTGCGATCGCTTGATAATTTCCCACATGGTATCCAGCAAGAGTTTGAGCTGCAGCTTGTCGGTCTCGTCATATTCCCTCTCTTTATTGGCCACCGCTGACACCGCCACAACTTTACTTCCATCAATAACCGGCAGGACCATCAATCGTTTTATTTCCATGTTCACGCCCGGATAACCCTTCTTACCTGCATCAGGGGCAGAAAAGTCATTGAGGATGAGCGGCTGTTGCTGCCGCACCGTTTCACTCCAGAAGCCCGCCTTTTCCATGGGAAACTGCAGCGACTTAGCAGCAACGGCGCATTTCTCCATGCCCGGCATGGACCAGGAGTGCAGATGCCGTATACCGCCGCCGTCATCCAGGAAACCCAGGATGCCAAACTCGCTTTGCGTTATCCGCACCTGTTCCTCGACGACCACATCCGATACATGTTCTACCGTAGCCGCTTGCATGTCATGCAGTTTCAAAAGCGCCCGAAGACGCATCTCGTTGAGTCTGCTTGCCGCTTCAGCCTGCTCGCGCACCTTTAACTCCTGCATGAGCAGCGCATTTGCCTGACTCATATCGGTAAATTTCTTGCGCTGGCATGCATATATGACTGCACGGGTTACTATGAATTCGCTGACCCGTCCCTTGACCAAATAATCCTGCGCGCCCATTTCCACCGCTTTTTCACCGGTAAATTCATCTTCGAACCCGGTCAGCACAATAACCGGAAGGTGTGGCGCCGCCGCTGTTATCCGCGCGACCGTTTCCAATCCTTGGCTGTCGGGCAAATTAAGGTCAAGCAATACCGCGTCATAAGAGGACGAAGCTATAGAGGCCAAGGCATCCGAGAGACGATTCTGCAGCGTCAGGCGGAATGGCACCTTGTGAGATTCCTTAAGGGTTTCACTGATCAACCGGGCATCCGCAGGGTTGTCTTCGATGAGCAAAATGTTCATGAAACCGTCGCCTTGTGTGCACGATGTGCTATCATGCCGCTTTCTCTTTATCCGGAAGCGCAAATAAGAAGGTTGAGCCCTTCCCCGATTCGCTTTCCAGCCATATTGATCCTTTATGCCGTTCAACAATTTTCATGCGGAGCGCCAGTCCGATGCCCGTTCCGGCATACTTATCCATCCGGTGCAGCCGCTGAAATGTTCTTTAAACAATGTCGGTTGCTTTGTCATATGAATTTTCAAGGCATCTGGGCGGCTTTGATATATACCGGGGTAGACTTCCGGTTCGGCACTTTTCCTCTTTATCACTTTCCTCACAAGAGGTAAAGAACTGTCGCAAGCACGACCCACGTTGAAAAAATAGACAAGGGGGAATTTTACATAAAAGATCATTCCAAAAAGAAAACGGGGTGAGCATCTATCCAGCCACCGAAAGCAGTGCGCATGTTAACCGTTCCATAGTAACCGCCTGTCCTCACCCCGGCTTCTTTCGCCACCCCTGGGCTATTGGACCACGTCGAGCGGCTTTGCTGATTTATCTCCCTCAGCCTGCTGACCGGCTACCTGCCGGTGGGGAACCAGTCAGGTTCGCACGCCTAGTTTCGGCAATATATACGCCTGCAGCAACAACCATACCCCGACCGCCACAACAATCAGTAAAAGCGCTTTCATTTTTTTCTCTCCTCTACTCCCGCGTTTGTTCAATTACAGAGACCCCGGATACGCGGATTGTCCGCATTCCTATTTCCCGGTGCGTAAACCATAAACATTGATTGACGTGCGTCAACGCGAAAGTCGGCTTTGTTTTCAACATTAAACTCCTTGACAAGGATATTATCAATATATACACTCGCACTATAAATAAAAGGAACGAGATATTAACGCAATGCAAAAAAAAGGGGGGGTATCATGTTTAAGCAGACCCGAATATGCGCCGGCCGTCATCTTCACCCTGCTGCTGGCTCCCGTAATCGGCAACGCTTTCAAAGCCATATCCGGCGACTGCACTGAGATAACCTGCGGTGAAGGAAACCTGTTCTGTCCGAAGGAGATTATCGCAATTTTGATAAGGTTACTCTATGGACCGATGATATATATGCGCTTACAGAGTACTGAAGATGGATTTTTAAAATTATCCGCAGCTCATAAGCGGAGCCGAATCTGACTCCGCGCTTATTTTTCATTGTAATCGTTGGAGCCCCGGCAGGGCATCCTGACCGCATCAAGAGGGCATGAGGAAAACTGACGCATGAAATGGACATTTACATCCGACCAGGTGGCAAACGGCGGGGTTGACTACAGCCTTGAAGAATTCAGAAGAGATTTATATCAGGAGGTGCGGGACAATTTTCCCGATTACGGCAAGGACAAGCTTGATGGCATGTTCAGACTTGCCTATGATGTATGTTACTGCGAGGCGACCCAGGGTAATCTTGCCGGCATGATCAGCCACTACCAGGCAAAGGGCCTGCCGGTGGATATGAAATATCTTGAGCTGATCCGGGATTCCAACCGCGACAATAGCGCCATGCTCAAAGCGGTGCTGGCCCGAGAGCTTGCAAAGCACATGCAAAGCGGCCTCAGCAGAGAGGAAGCGCTGAAACGCTTTGATGAGTACAGCAAACAAGTTGCCTCCCGCATGCCCGCTCGGGAATAAAAATGGGTTCCGGGCGGTGACCGCGGCTATGGTTTCCGCAGCTGCGGCACCAGCCGGATCGTATCGTATTTGACCTTGCTCAGATCCTCCCGGTTGGGACGGCCGCGGATGTCTCCCAGCCGGCCTTTGGTGCTCGCCTCCAGAGATCCATGGAATTCACCCACCACATACCATTCTCCTACTACGGTAAATCCCAGATGCTCGAAGAACTGCCCGGCGTAGAGAACCGGCGGTACAGCCTCACGCACGCCGGTATGGGGACCGGAATACGTGCAAAATATCAGCGCATTTTTCCCCGGTAGCTTCGGTGCACCTTCCTTCACGCGATTCTGGCTGCGGTAGATGTTGAATTTGTTTTTGATAAAATCATCCATGGGCTTGGGCACCCTCCACTGATAAGAGGGGAACCCGATGCACACCAGGTCGAAGGCATAGAAATCCACATCCTCAACCTCTTCCACCCGTTTGAGCGCAACCTCGGCACCGGCATCCCTGAAGCCCTCCTCCATGGCCAGCGCCACTTTTTCCGTATTACCGGACTTTGACCAGTAGATGATGATCACGTTCATCTATCTCCTCCATGAATCGGATGGTATGTGAGCCGCCCGCTAAGAGCATAGATTATTATCGGCCCCTCTGTCAAGCCACTTGCAACAACGTGGCTCGACCAGAAACCTTTCCTTTCCGGTCTGGCCCACCGGCATTCCGGCGAGTTCACCTCGTATGCTCACGATGTTTCAATTGACACAACGCCAACCTCTTTCTATACTATGCAATCAAAAAGGAGCGTTGTGCAATATTTAAGATGATGCGCTTGAACATGGTGCCGAAGCCATGGTGTTTTTATGTCCCAGTTGCTGCTGGTTCGCCAGCGGGGCGTGCGCCGATTTCGGCCTGGCGGCAATTTTTATCACCGATCTCTGTCGCATGGCGCTGGGGGAGCTATCCTTTGCCTCAAGACTTTGGAAGGCAGAGCAAGCGTATCAGGAACCGCGTACGATCCTACACAAGGCTGTAGCCATCTTGTTGCTTTGTTATGACTCATTCCTTGGAAAGGAAAATATGAAAAAGCTCGCCTCGCGCCATGGCCTCCCCTGTATGCTTTGTCTTGTGCTAATCCCTGCATTGATTGCTATTAAGCGAGTCCGCGCAGACGAAGAAGATTTCAGCGCAGCCGGCTATAACCGGCTGCGTGTGGAGCAGGAAACCAAATTGCTGGTTCCATCGGATAGGGCTGAAGAGGTCTGGAAGTTTTTGCATGGCCGGTACGTTATGGATAGTGCCGCGCTCAAGGAGCTGGACCCCTTGTTTGCTTCTTACGGCACTGAGGAACAGTTTACCGACACCTATTTTGACACCCCGGACTTGAAGTTGCTGGCAATGGAAAGCGGTGTGCGGCACCGCAGGCGGATTAATCTTACCAATCCCGATGACAGGAAAAGCGGACGGGAGCTTATGCAGATCAAACTAAATGATATTTCCCGGAATGTGCTTGAAAGAGGAGAAATTAAATTTGAGATAAAACGCCCTGCCAACAAGCAAAGTCCCGAAGATAATCACCCCATGCTCGGGATGGTGAAATCTTCACAGCGAGAAGGTTTCAAACAACGGCTGAAGGAAATCGGTCTGGAACCATTTTCCATGAAGCCCGTATTGACGGTGCACGACTTAAGGAAAAGAATCTATGTCACACGAGACAAAAAACCGTTTTTGTCCGTTTCCTTCGATACCGCTTCTTCCGGCATTTGGTGGGCTACAACAACATTTGTTGAGATTGAGCCGGAATTGAACGAAATTGTCTTTACTGAGGCCGATCCGGAAACAAAGCAATACATGGAGACAATCCTTCATAAGATTACGCAAGAGATACAGCAGCGCTTCCCCTTCATCAAAAGCAACTTGACTCCCAAGTACAACAAATCTTTCTACAACCTGGAAGCCCAATTGCCGTTCCTGCGATTTCTGGTCAGATGGAACCTGCATCCCCTGCAAACCGTTTTGGCGCTCCTGTTTATCGCAGCATTTATAATTGTCGCCGGCGCTTATTGCATCACGTATCAATTGCGACAGGGAAAGGCGTGAGATCAGTTGTGCGCGTTAATACACGCGGCACCGTAACTGCGCAATGATGCGCATTACGTCGCGGTGACGTTGCGGAGTATTCTGGCGTGACTTTGTAAATTTGCATCAATGGAAGCACGGAAATAATAGTGGGAAACCCTGTAAAAAAGGGGCTGAACCTCAGCCCCTTTCTCTTTACCAGTCATGATCTTCAACAGCTTATTCAATTTTTATTTCGGTAGTTTTGGGCTCCGCCGCTTTCGGTACGGGCATGGTCACTTCCAGAACCCCATCTTTGTACTGCGCGTGAATGTCCTTATCGGTCACACCCTCAGGGACACTCAGTGTCCGCTCGAAAGAGCCGCAGGTCCTCTCAATCCTGCGATAGTTATCCTTATTCTCCTCGTGCTCGGACTTCCTTTCTCCCCGCAGCGTCAGATATCCGTTGCTCAGTTCGATGTGGATATCACCTTTTTTCACGCCCGGAAGGTCCGCCCGGACCACATACTTCCCGTCCTTCTCTTCGACATCGATCGCCGGTCTCCACAGCCTCTCCGGTATCTCGGTAAAGAACCCGGCATCAAACCATGTATCGATATCGTCAAACCACCGAGTCAGACCCGCGAAAGGTCTCCTTTCTCTCCACAGTGTGATTGCCATATCCATTCACCTCCTTCGCCCCCGTTGTTCTTGTGTGGCCAAACAGTAATCATCAATTAACCTCAGTCAAGGGTTCAAGAAAGCCAATTTGTAACATCTGATTTATTTTTTCTCTTTTGGGGATAGCGGGTATAGTTGAAAAAAAGTAAACCCCTCAACGGTTCGACCGCTGAGGGGTTTTAAGGTTAATCCGCATATGCCGTTTCGTTTTATTTGGCTTACATCTCTCTTTTTACCTGTCGCCCTACAGAGGGTTGCGGTAACCAAATGGCACGTTCACTGCTCTGTTAGATTTTGCCAAATGAACCTATCAACGAGCATCGCAGACATTCTTGCACCGGCCCAACAGTAATCATCAATCCAGCTTAGTCAATTCCCCGGCCTATAAAATTATCAAACAAAATTTCCTCAAGACATCCGCGCGGAGTTATCGCGATGTTTAATTTTTGAAAACATAAAATACAATAAATGTTGTAAAGAAAGATCCGTTTCTCCGCATGTTGAAAGAAAAAATAAACAATTTTTATAAATCCATGACCAAGAATTACGGCGTCTCCCATGACTGGTGTGCCCATACCAGGGGCCTGTTCAGGTAACCTTTCCCATAAACATCGGTATGCCAATCCGCTGCCTCCTGTTCTCTCCCTTTAACAAAAGGTTTTTTCGCTCAGGTGTGTCGCCCCGTTCCCGATCATGCTGGGGGCGGTCATGGGCCAGAAAGCTGCTGCCCAGGAAAACGGTGTGCTTGCCGAACCGCTGGTTGATGGTATCAACGCTCTCATACAGCTTTTTCATCTCCAGTGCCCTCAGGGCCTGGTTGAACAAATCCAGCTGCTTGACCCGGTGCTCTTGCAGCTTAAAAAGCGCTATGCCCGTGGCCCGGTACAGGCTCCGGCTGTCATACACTTCCTCAAAGCAGGTTTCGATAACCTTGATGATCTCACTGGGTATGGAGGTGGGGCGGGAAAACCGGAGCTCGAGACCTGTGTAGCGGAAGGTTTGTAGCTTGAGGGAAAACGCCCCCCTGCCCGCCGCCAGGTTATACCGCCGCAGCTTTATGCAGGCATTCTCAACATTTTTGGAAAGCTGTGAAAAAATAAAGTCACGATCTTTTGAAGGCGGGGTAAAGGTCTTGACTTTTTGCACCGAGGTGTAGGTTGTCCTCCCGATGGTGTCGAGCGGAAGCACGAACCCGCCCCTGAGTTCCTGCCAGGTTTCAAAAATGGTCTTGGTAAACCTGCTTTGTACCCACTCCTCGCTTTTCCGGGCGAACTCCAGCGCGGTGCGCACCCCGGTCTTTATGAGATAGGCGCTGGTCTGCGGGCCGATGCCCCAGACATCTCCGAGGGCCCTGTGCCGCAGAAATTCATGGATCAGATAGCCGGGGATGACAGTCAGTCCCGACGGCTTTTCCCATTTGGAACCGATTTTGGCGATGGTTTTATTCGGGCCGAGCCCGATGGAAAAGGTAAATCCCAGTTCCGCATCCAGGTCCGCTTTCACCTTACCGGCTATGTTGGGGTACGACAAACGAAGCGGGCGGCGCAGCCCGGTGATATCGGCAAAGCACTCGTCAATGCCGTATTCCTCAATTTCCGGCGTGTAGCGGCGCACAATCTCAAAAAATCTTTTGGAAAGCAAACTGTACGTCTCGTAGTCGGAAGGCAGCAGGATGGCATCAGGGCAAATCTTTTTTATTTCGGATATGCGCATGCCCCGCTTCACGCCCCGGGCTTTGGCTTCGTAGCTTAAGGAGGCGGCAATACCGCGCTCCCGGCCGGTGATTACCGGTCGCCCCTTGAGCGCGGGATCTCTGGACTGCTCGCAGGCAGCAAAAAAGGCATCCCCGTCAATATGGAGGATGGCCCTTTCAAATGAGCTAATGCAAAGCGGCTGGTCGTTCATGAGCGGTTGTTGAAAAAGCAGTTTTCCAGGGGTGAGCAGGTTGTTGAAAAAATTATTACCCTCAGGTGTTCAAAAACATCCGGATGCAAGGCCCGTGAAATCCTGAGGAGCAGATGGGTGGCTCAGGGGGAGGGGCTTTTGACGCCACAACAATTTGTTGAGCAGCTTACGGCACGACCCGGTGCCTTACGACTTAAA
>CAYWLT010000089.1:0-10864 GCA_964459295.1 uncultured Thermodesulfobacteriota bacterium | reverse complement strand
ATTTTACGAAAAACTGAGGGGGATTTACGGCACATGGATTGTACCCCAGGGATATTCCCTGCGCATCGAGGAAATGTCCAGCGGAGAGATCTTGTCCGGTGATTTCAGCATCAGGGGATTCCCGCTGGCTCATACCGAGCAGAGCGTGGGCTTCAGGCTTACGGCCGAGGGAGGAAAGGCAGTTGCTTATTCGGGGGATACCGATTACTGCTCGAACCTGCTCGCGCTGGGGCGCAATGCCGGTGTGCTGATCCTTGAGTGTTCCTTTCCGGATGATCGAAAGGTAGAAGGTCATCTTACCCCTTCGCTGGCCGGCCGGGTGGCGCGCGAGGCGGGATGCGCAAAAGTGGTGCTGACCCATTTGTATCCGCCCTGCGACCGGCTGGATGTTGTCGGGATCGCTCAACGGGAGTTCGCCGGCGAGGTGGTTCTGGCGGAAGATTTCATGAAAATCACCCTCTAACCGGAGCGTGCCGCAGTGCTGCGATGCTATTTCTGCGGAACCGAGCTTGAGGTTTCCGGCGTTGTGAGCCGGGGGGAAATCTGCCCGCAGTGCCGCCGCGACGTGCGGTGCTGCTGCAATTGCGCATTCCATGATCCCCGGGCCTCCAACCAGTGCCGGGAGCCCCGGAGCGAAGCGATGCGTGACCGCGAAAGCGGCAATTTTTGCGATTTCTTCCGCTGCGCTGACCGGGAGACGCAAACCCGGGACCAGGCGGCGGAACAAAAGGCGCGGGAGGAATGGGAGCGGCTTTTCAGGAAGTAGAGGGCGGTGGCTGGTAATCAGGGAATCGCTAAAAAAGCCTTGACATTGCGGGAACGATTGAATATAGTGACGCCCACTGTTGTTCCCGATGACGTCTCGCGGCTAAGAAAGGGGTCGGTCGGGAGCATCCAATAAGACAATGGTTTGTGTCCCATTGCCGGCAGCGTACAGCAAATAAATGGAAAGGAGGACGAGCATGGCAGAACTTAACTGGGGCGGCAACAGCAAGGCAATGTTTGACAAGCTCATCGAAAGTTCACCCAAACCATTCAGGGCGATGACTGAGAAAAAGATGCTGGAGGGCCTGGCGAAAAAGGCGGGCGACTCCGGCAATGTGACCGAGGACATGATTGTGGAAGTGGTAAAGGAAATCACCCCGAAGCCCTTCATTGCCATGGCATTAAAGAACATCGAACCGATGATGACCAAGGCGTAGTTTTTATCTTCGCCTGCATACGATATGAGAGAAAGGCCGATGTAACAACCGGCCTTTCTCTTTTTTATTTAGATGGCCGGCCATTCCCGCGGAAGTTGGGTTGGAAAGCAGCGTTCATCCGGCGGCGGATTCTGTGCTTGACAGCCCGCTTTATCATCTGTTAGGTTCTAGCAGGTTGTTGAAAAAGTATTTTCTTCTGGCTGATCGAAGGCTCAGGGGGAGGGGCTTTTTAGCCACAACAAAATTAGTCAGAACCTTTAGAACGGCAGCAACCCTCTCACGTTGTCCGTCAGACCCGCATGGCAACAGCCCGTATCGAAGCCTCCGCAAAGCTGCATGTTTTCGGTTTAAGTCGAAGTCACCGGGTCGTGCCGTAAGCGCAAGGACAAATTGTTGTGGTGTTAAAAGCCCCTCTCCCTGAGCCTGAGATCGGATGGGTGTTTTTCAATAACCGGTTGGTGCTTCCAGGTTGATGCTTTTCTCTCAGCAACGTTCCCAGTCGGCAGGAGCGGCTTTAAGCCGCGAATAGGTCGCGCATAAATGCGCTCCGGCCGAAACTCAACGGAGGATTCTGCGATGCGTAGCGATGCGATGAAGCGCGGGCCGGAGCGCGCCCCCCACCGCTCTCTCTTTAAAGCGATGGGCTATACCGATGACGAGATTGCCCGGCCGTTAATCGGCGTTGCCAATTCCTATAATGAGATTATTCCGGGACACGTTCATCTGCAGGAGATCGTAAAGGCGGTAAAGGCCGGTATTGCGTATGGGGGAGGGACGCCGGTGGAGTTTGGCGTCATCGGCGTCTGTGACGGCATTGCCATGAACCACGCCGGCATGAAATACTCGCTGGCCAGCCGGGAGCTGATTGCCGACTCGGTTGAGGTGATGGTTACGGCGCATCCCTTCGACGGCCTGGTGCTGGTGACCAACTGTGACAAGATTACCCCGGGGATGCTCATGGCGGCGCTGCGGCTCAACATACCGTCGATAGTCGTCAGCGGCGGGCCGATGATGACCGGCCGGAGCGGCGACCGGAAGACGGACCTGATTACCGTTTTCGAGGCGGTGGGCAAGGTGAAGGCGGGGACAATGAGCCAGGGGGAGCTGGCCCGTCTCGAGGATGCGGCCTGTCCCGGCTGTGGAAGCTGCGCCGGCATGTTTACCGCCAATACCATGAATTGCATGACCGAGGCGCTGGGCCTGGGACTGCCGGGCAACGGGACCATCCCCGCGGTCGACGCGAGAAGAAAGAGGCTGGCCAAGACGGCGGGAAGGATGATCACGGATCTGGTTAAAAACAATATCCGGCCGCGGGACATCGCGACCCTGGATGCCTTTCGCAACGCCATTGCCGTGGACATGGCCCTGGGCGGTTCAACCAACACCGTCCTGCACCTTCCCGCGATTGCGCGCGAGGCGCAGCTTGACTTCAGTCTGGACCTGTTTGACGAGCTCAGCGCCGCAACGCCCAACCTTTGCAGCATAAGCCCGGCGGGTCCGTATCACCTGGAGGACCTTGATGCCGCCGGGGGCGTGCCTGCGGTCATGGCCGTACTGTCACGGGCTCAGCTCATTCGCTCCGGCAGCATGACGGTTACCGGAAAAACGGTGGGCGAGAACATCGCCGGGGTGGGCTGCGCGGATGCCGAGGTGATCCGGCCGCTTGACCGGCCGTACCATGAGGAGGGAGGCATTGCCATCCTCAGGGGAAACCTGGCGCCCGACGGGGCAGTGGTCAAGCAGGCGGCGGTGGATCCGCAGATGCTCACCAACCGGGGTGCGGCCAGGGTTTTTGATAGTGAGGAGGATGCGGTGGAATCCATCATGGGCAAGCGCATCAAGCCCGGTGATATCGTGGTCATCAGGTACGAAGGTCCGAAGGGCGGGCCGGGTATGAGAGAGATGCTTACCCCCACCTCGGTCATCGCGGGGATGGATTTGGACAAGGAGGTTGCCCTGATTACCGACGGGCGGTTCAGCGGGGGCACCAGGGGGGCGGCCATCGGCCACGTGTCGCCCGAGGCCATGGAAGGCGGCCCGATAGCGTTGGCTCGCAATGGGGATGTCATCGCCATAGATATTCCGGCCAAGAAGCTGACACTCGGAGTGAGCGATGAGGAGCTTAATCGAAGAAGGCGTGACTGGAAGGCCCCGGAACCGAGAATCAAGGAAGGCTATCTCTCCCGGTACGCGAAAATGGTGACCTCGGCCAGCACCGGGGCGGTTTGCAAATAAGGTGTTCCGGCTGGTTGACGGAAAGGGAAGATTCCACCGGCCGGTCAACGGCTCAAGGGGGGGGCTTTTTTCAACCGCCGGCTAGTAGAATTTTTTCCTCTTGGAGGAAGGGAGAATGCCGAGCATCTCGCGATACTTAGCAACCGTCCGGCGGGCAATGGTGATGTTCCGCTCCTTCAGCAGCTCCACGATTTCCTGGTCGCTCAGCGGGTGACGCCCGTCTTCGCCGTTGAGGATCTCTCGTATTTTGCTTCTCACGCTCTCCGAGGCGATGCTGCCGTCGGTGCCGACGCCGGCGTTGAAAAAATACTTCAGTTCGAATATACCGTGCGGGGTGTGACAATACTTGTTGGTGGTCACCCGGCTGATGGTTGACTCGTGCATGTTGATGTCTTCCGCCACATCCTTGAGTATCAGCGGCCTTAAGTGGTCAACGCCATAGTCGAAGAAATCCCGCTGGAATTTGAGGATGCTCTCCATGACCCGCTTGATGGTGCGCTCCCGCTGGTAGATGCTCTTGATCAGCCAGATGGCGGAGCGCATCTTGTTCCTGATGTACTCCTTAACCGGTGCGGACGACGAACCGTTGTACAGGGACTGTAAATAAAAGGAGCTGATCCGCAGCCTGGGCAGGCCCTCGCCGTTGAGGGTAACGCGGTAGCCGTCCCCGGTCTTGGTGACGTAAATATCGGGGGTTATGTATTGCGGCTCCCGGTCAATGAAAGGCCTTCCCGGCTTGGGTTCAAGCTGGGAAATGACCTTCGACGCCTCCACCACATCATCGAGCCCGACACCGAGAGAGTTGGCAATGGCCTGGTAGCGCTTTTTTTCCAGATCGGCCAGGTGGTGCTTTACCATTTTTTCCAGCAGTTCCCGTCCGTTTTTGAGAAAGCCTATCTGTACCAGCAGGCATTCCTCGAGGCTTCGGCAGGCGACGCCGACCGGATCAAATGCCTGGATTTTTTTCAAAACCGCTTCTGCCAGTTCCAGCGCGCACAGCAGCGTCAGCCAGTTGGCGCGATTCCAGGCAAAGCCGGCGGTTCCGTCCCGGTTGTGCTGCCGGTGAATCAGGTATGACTTGGCAATATAGATGAGCGGTACCTGGAGATATCCGTCCTGGTTGATGTTGCCGATAATCAGTTCTCCGATGGTTCGCTGCGCATCGGGAAGACCGTTCATGTGCAGCTGCCACATCAGGTGGTCAACCAGGGAGGTGCTTCTGGTGAGGGTGGTTTCAAAGCTCTCCCGCTCCTCGCTTTCCCCGAGCGACGAGTATCCGTCGGCAAAGCTTTGCAGGTAGTCGCTCGGCTCGGGGCCGATGGCGCCCGGCATCTCACCGCTCAAGGCAACCGTGTCTTCGGCCAGCTCCTGGGGCAGCCCGTCTTCCTGGATCTGCACATCCGAGTCCGATTCCGGAACCTCCTCCAGCATGGGATTTTCGGTCATCTCCTGCTGGATTATGTCCACCAGCTCCATCTTGCACATCTGCAGAAGCTTTATGGCAAGCTGCAGCTGCGGGGTCATTACCAGCTGGTGGGTCAGTTTCAGTTCCTGTCTCAGTTCAAATGCCATGGCTGCCTATTGTCCGTACGTTCTGAAGCTTTGCAACGGGGACTTCACGCCGCTTGCTGCTTACGGGTGCCTCTGGGAATTCACCATACCCCCTCTTTCTGTCATTTCCATCCCGCATCAAGTGCGGGGTAATCTCCATCGGCAATCCATGCAAATCAACTAATGGATCCCCCGATAAAGTCGGGGATTGACCAGAATATGAATAAAGAGAGGTTTCCCTCCATGTGTTCTTACCTTGATTCGACACATTATGATGGTGGCTTGAGGATTTTTTTCTACCCGGTCGGGGGAAGAACACCCTGCTTCACCACATCAACCATAGTAAAACCCGCCGCGCATGTCAATGCAAAAGAAACCCGCGGGAAAAAACGCGATGCCGCGGGGTGGATCTCAGCCCATGCCCAGCTGCTCCTTGAAGTAGACGATGGTCCGGACCAAACCTTCTTCGAGGGGGATCTGCGGTTCCCAGCCCAGTAGGCGCCGGATCTTGGTGATATCCGGCTGGCGCACCTGCGGGTCGTCCTGAGGAAGGGGGTTGTGGATAATGGCGCTCGTGCTTCCCACCAGGCGGATCACGGTTTTGGCAAAATCCAGGACGGTCATCTCGGCAGGATTGCCTATGTTGACCGGGCCGATTTCTTCGGACATCAGCAGCAGGTATATGCCGGAGATTAAATCAGAGACATAGCAGAAGCTGCGCGTCTGGTTCCCCGCGCCGAAGACGGTCAGCGGCTCTCCTTTGAGCGCCTGACAGATGAAGGCGGGCACCACTCTTCCGTCACGCATTCTCATGCGCGGTCCGTAGGTGTTGAAGATGCGGGCGATCCGGGTTTCCACGCCGTGGTAGCGGTGATAGGCCATGGTCATGGCCTCGGCGAACCGCTTGGCCTCGTCGTAGACGCCCCGCGGCCCGATGGGGCTGACGTTGCCGCAATAATCTTCCGGCTGGGGGTGCACCAGCGGGTCCCCGTAGACCTCGGAGGTGGATGCCAGCAGGAAGCGCGCCTTCTTTTCCTTGGCCAGACCCAGCGCCTTGTGCGTGCCGAGCGAGCCCACCTTGAGCGTTTGAATGGGCATCTCCAGGTAATCGAGCGGGCTGGCGGGCGAGGCAAAGTGGACGACGTGGTCAAGCGGCTCCTTAACGAAAATGTAGTTGGTCACATCGTGCTTGATAAAGTGGAAACGGGGATGTCCCATGAGATGGGCGATGTTATTGATGCTCCCGGTGCAAAGGTTGTCGATGCATATTACCTCGTGCCCTTCGTTCACCAGTCGGTCGCAAAGATGGCTGCCGAGAAAGCCCGAACCGCCGGTAACCAATGTTCTCACGCTGTCCTCCTTGATGATGAACCGATGTCAGCATCCGATGCCGTGATATTCAAACCCCATCTCCCCGAGCTTTCGCGGCGAGTAAATGTTCCTGCCGTCAAAGATAATCGGGGTCTTCATCAGCAGCAGCATTTTTTCAAAGTTGGGCCTGCGGAACTCATTCCATTCGGTCAGCAGCATGAGCGCGTCGGCGTCCTTGAGGATGGAGTAGTTGTCCTTGCCGTACTCGATTTTCGTGCCGAAGGCGCTTCTGGCGCTGGGCATGGCCACCGGATCATAGGCCCGTACTTTTGCCCCCCGCTTAAGCAGCGCGTCGACAATGGTAAGGGACGGCGCTTCCCGCATGTCATCGGTATTGGGCTTGAATGAAAGTCCCCACAGGGCGATAATTTTGCCCTGCAGCTTTCCCTTGAATCGTCTGAGGGCCTTCCGGGCGAGTATCCCTTTCTGCTTGCGGTTGACCGCTTCAACCGCGGGAAGGATCTGCAGCGGATGGCCGTGCTTTTCCGCGGTTTTGATCATTGCCTGCACATCCTTGGGGAAGCAGGAACCGCCGTACCCGATGCCGGGAAAGAGAAAGGAGGGGCCGATGCGCGGATCGCTGCCCATCCCGGCGCGCACCGCGTTGACGTCGGCCCCGGCCGCTTCGCAGAGGTTGGCCATTTCATTCATAAAGGAGATGCGGGTGGCCAGCATGGCATTGGCGGCATATTTGGTCATTTCCGCGCTGCGGATATTCATGGTGAGGACGGGGTTGCCGGTGCGGACGAACGGGGCGTACAGCTCATTTAAAACCTCTTCAACATGCGGGTCATCCACCCCCAGGATAATCCGGTCCGGCTTCATGAAATCGTCAATGGCCGCGCCCTCCTTTAAAAACTCCGGGTTCGAGGCGATTGCAAAGGGATGGCGGGTTTCCCCGGCTATGATCGACCGCACCTCTTCGGAGGTTCCCACCGGCACGGTGCTCTTGGTTATCACAATCTTGTAGCCGTTCATTGCCCGGGCAATGTTACGGGCCACGCCGTAGACCTGGGAGAGGTCCGATGAGCCGTCATTCCGGGGCGGCGTCCCGACCGCGATGAAAATGATCGACGAGTCTTTCACGCTGCGGGCAAGATCGGTGGAGAAGATGAGCCGCTTTTCCTTGATGTTTCTCGCGAGCAGCAGCTCAAGCCCCGGTTCGTAGATGGGGGTTTTGCCTTTTTTGAGAAGGGATATCTTCCGCGCGTCGATGTCGACGCAGCGCACCTCATTTCCGCTTTCCGCCAGGCAGGTGCCTGTTACCAGGCCCACATATCCCGCGCCAATCATACAGATATTCATGCTTGCATCTCCCTCTCGCTATGACAGGTAGTCGGTTAAAGCCTCCTCCCAGGATCTCATTTCACTGCCGGTAACCCCGGCGAACTTCCTGGCGGAGAGGACGGAAAAAGCGGGCCGCGCCGCGGGCCGGTTGAGCTGATTGCTGGTGATGGGGGTGACGGCGCTGCGGCTTCCGGTCAATTGCACGATCCGGCAGGCGAACTGATGCCAGGTGCATGCGCCGCTATTCACCACATGGAATATGCCGCGCGCCGAAGCCCTCATCAGCATGCCGATGGCCCGGCTCAGATCAACCGAGTAGGTGGGTGATACCCACTGGTCGTTGACCACGGTGAGTTCATCCCGCTCCTGCGCCAGCCGTCTGATGGTATTGACGAAGTTGGCGCCTCCCTTTCCGTAAAGGCCGGCGGTGCGCACGATGATGACATCATCCAGAATCGCCCGCGCCGCTGATTCGCCCTGCAGCTTTGATTTCCCGTACGCCGAAATGGGATTGACCGGGTCGTCCTCCCGGTAGGGAATGCGGGACTTTCCGTCGAAAACATAATCCGTGCTTACGTGAATGAGCCGGGCCCTGATCGCCTTGCAGGCCCGGGCCAGGTTGGCGGGTCCCTCGCCGTTCACCGCGAACGCCAGATTTTTTTCTTCCTCGCAGCGGTCCACCTGGGTGTAGGCCGCGGCATTGATCACCCAGTCCGGCCGCAGTTCCGAAACGGCCTTCAGCGTTTTTTTTCGGTCGCTGATATCAAAATCTTCAATATCGGTCCCGGTGAGCCGGCCGGTTTTCCCCAGGCTGATCATGAGATCAGATCCCAGCATGCCCTGAGCGCCCACGATGAGGATTGACATGTGCTGTCCCACGCTAGTTACGACGGCCCGGAGTGCGGGCGGAATTGATATTTCTAATAGTACTTTATCCTTTAGTCAAGCTAAATTCCTTTAGGGCCGAGCGCCTCTCTGATGCTATGCAGCACCTCCAGCCTGCCCTGGTGGGTCACCGCGGAAAAGAGGATCATTTCTTCCGGATTAAGCAATAGCCGTTGCTGAATAACCCGGCGCTGCGCCTGCTGGCTGTTCCGGGAAAGCTTGTCGGCCTTGGTCAGCACCGCCAGAAACGGTATGCCCGCATCTTCCAGCCAGCGCATGAGCGAGGCGTCATCGGGGCCGGGGACGCGCCGGATGTCCAGAATAAGCACCACCAGCCGGAGTAGCCGGCGGGATTCGAGGTATCCTTCAACCATGCCCTTCCACTGGGCGCGCACTTTCAGGGGAACCTCGGCGAACCCGTAACCGGGCAGATCAACAAAGCGGAATTGTCGGTTGATCAAAAAAAAATTGAGCGTCTGGGTGCGTCCGGGGCGGGCGCTGGTTTTTACCAGGTTTTTTCTGTTCACCAGGGTGTTGATGAGAGATGATTTACCCACGTTGGATCTGCCCGCGAACGCGGCTTCCGGCAGCGTGTCCGGCGGATACTGCTGCAGATCAACCGCGCTGGTGATGAATTCAGCCGAGGTGATTTTCATGCGAGAGCGGGGGTAGCGGGTTAAGGTTGTAGGCAGAAGTCAGAAGATTATGAGCAGTCTGCTGGAATTAGACTTTCTGCCCGCGAGCATTCTATGTTTCAGACCTCCATATTGACTGCTGGCTTTTGACTCCTGCGTTCCGTTTTTCCATCCGGTTTCTGCAATGCAAAAGCCGGAGAATTACATGCTTTTCGGACAAGCCGGACTAAAGCTTGAGCTCGCTTCGCACCAGTTCCTGGTAAGCGGCCATGAGCTTTTTGGTGACTGTCCCGGGTTTACCGTTGCCGATCTCACGACCGTCCACCGCCACCAGCGGCATGATTTCGATAAGGGAATTGGTGACAAAGGCTTCATCGGCGGAAAGCATTTGCTCGGGGGTGAAAGCGCCTTCGCCTGGATGAAGATGCTGGGCGGGCGCGATCTCTAGCACCGCCTGCCGCGTAATCCCCGCCAGCAGTCCCGCTTCCTGTGAAGGAGTTTCCAGCCGGCTGCCGCACACCATGAAAATGTTGGAAACGGTGCATTCGGTAATGAAGCCGTCGGTGTTGACCATAATTCCTTCGTCGCAGCCCGATGCCTTTGCCTCCATGCGGGCAATAATAGTATTGAGGAGGCTGAAGGTCTTCATGGTGACGGCCGGGAGCCGCGCGCTCGGCCGACGGCGTAAAATCGTTGCGCAATATCCCTGACCATACAGAGCAGGGGGGGGCGGCTGGTATGCCCTGGCGATGATGATGATGGTGGGTTTCCCGCATGTGTCAGGATTGGGTACGGGCTCACCCTGTCCACGGGAGATGTTCAGCCGGATTGAGGCATCCGGGGTGCGATTGGCCTCCAGGGTTTCGTAGATCGCTTTTTCCAGGGAGGCGGGCGTGAAGCTCAAGGGATATTTCATGAATTCAAGCGAGCGGAACAGTCGCTGAAGATGATGCCCGACCCTGAAAATTTTCCCCCGGTAGGCGCGCATGGTTTCAAACAGGCCGTTGCCGTAAAGGAAGCCGTGGTCGAAAACGGAGATGCGCGCCTCTTCCCGTCTGAGCAGCGCGCCGTTGATGTAGACGTACTGTTCCACCATGAGCCGCCCAATGTAAAAGTTGTTTTCAATGATGAATGGTGCAGGACATTGGGGAAACCCGAAGTGCAAATATCAAGTGTTCAAAACGCAATCTTCTTGGTGTCATTATGCGGCCGTCACCGCGCTTTCACCGCGCAGCGCGCCGAGCAGCGCCTTCCCCTTGTGCAATGTCTCTTCGTACTCCATGTCCGGATCCGAATCGGCTATGATGCCGCCCCCCACCTGGAAATGGATGGTGCGGTTGCGGTACAGCATGGTGCGGATGAGGATATTCAGGTCGGTCTGACGGTTGAATCCCAGGTAGCCGAGCGATCCGGTGTAAATGCCGCGCGCATCCGGTTCCAGTTCTTCAATGATTTCCATGGCCCTGATTTTCGGCGCGCCGGTTATCGATCCCCCGGGGAAGGCGGCCATGATGCAATCAAGGTGGTCATTTCCTTCCTTGAGTCTGCCGGTGACGGTGGATACCAGATGGAAGACGGTTGCGTACTTTTCCAGCGTGATCAGTTCCGGCACGCTGACCGAGCCGTAATCGCAGACACGTCCCAGGTCGTTTCGCTCCAGGTCGACGATCATTATCAATTCCGCCCGGTCTTTGGCGC
>CAYWLT010000088.1:0-10955 GCA_964459295.1 uncultured Thermodesulfobacteriota bacterium | reverse complement strand
GCTTTCGCGGGAATGACAGAAAGAGGTTGTATGGTGAATTTTTAGAGGTACCCTTCAATTTTGCCCTACATGGCAATCTGGAAAATCAATAAGTTACAATCGGAGATTTGTCTGAAAATCCTATTTTTAGAGGCACCCTTAAGCTTCTTCGAAATGACACGCTGCGAAACAAAGCATCGCGGTTGAAGCCGCTCCTACCGGGGCGGAATGTCAAACCTTTCTTACTATAGCATATTTCAAATCACTCCCATGAGAAAAAGTGGGTCAACCGTCCGGTCGCCCCCAACATCACCGCGGGCGAAACGGACGGGATGATTTTTGCTTGACAAGACATGGGGCATCTCTTAAAATCCGGTTTCAAATTATATGCACCCGGAACGCGGGCGCGGGTGTTGCAGAATCACCGATTGGCCCTTTAATCGATATTCCCGTCTCCGGCTCATAACCTATGATCAAGGCAAAACAGCTCAGCAAGAATTTCGGACCCACCGTAGCGCTGAAAGACGTGACCTTTGAGGTGAAAAAAGGTGAGGTGCTGGGATTCCTCGGCCCGAACGGCGCGGGGAAGACCACCACCATGCGCGTCCTCACCTGCTACCACCCCGCCGACTCCGGCACGGCGACCATCGCCGGTTTCGACGTGGTGGAAAATTCCCTGGAGGTGCGAAAGAGGATCGGGTATCTTCCGGAAAACAACCCCCTGTACATGGACATGGGGATCGCAGACTATCTGGCATTCATTGCCGGCATCAGGGGCATCCCGGCGGCAAAGAGGCGCGATCAGATCAGGCGCGTGGTAGAGCTCTGCGGCCTGCGGGGCGAGCTGAGAAAGGAGATCGGCGAGCTTTCCAAGGGATTCCGCCAGAGGGTGGGTCTGGCCCAGGCGCTGCTCCATGATCCCGACATTCTCATTCTCGATGAGCCCACCATCGGACTTGACCCGACCCAGATCATCGAAATCCGCGAGCTGATTAAAAATATCGGCCGGGAAAAAACCATCATCTTAAGCTCCCACATCCTGCCCGAGGTTTCCGCCACCTGTGACCGCATCATCATCATCAGCCGGGGCGAGATCGTGGGCAGCGGCACGCCCGGGGAGATGGCCGCCAAAGCCCGGGGAGGAGAAGTCATCCACATCTCCATCAGGGGGCCGCAGCAGCAGATCCGGGAGAAGCTGAAGGCGCTGGAAAAGGTAAAAACGGTGGAGGCCACGCGCGACAGCGACGGCGACCTCAATCACTTCGAAATAGTCAGCCCCTCCGGCACGGACATTAGCGAGCAGCTCTTCTTCCTGGTCGCGCACAACGGGTGGAGTTTGACCGAGCTTTACCAGGACACGGCGAACCTCGAGGATATCTTTCTCCAACTCACCACCGGGGAAGCGTAAGCACATGCGAAACATTCTTACCATTTTTCAAAAAGAATTCCGGAGCTACTTCAACTCCCCCATCGCCTATATATTTATCATCACCTTCCTCCTGTTCTCGAGCTGGCTCTTCTTCCGCACCTTCTTCCTGCTCGGCCAGGCCCACCTGCGGCCGCTCTTCAGCATCCTGCCCTGGCTTTTCCTCATCCTCGCCCCGGCCATTACCATGCGGTCGTGGGCCGAAGAGAAAAAAATGGGGACCATCGAGGTGCTGATGACTCTGCCGCTCAAGGACTACGAGGTGGTGCTGGGAAAATTTTTATCGGGATTTGTCTTCATGATTTTGTCGGTGATGCTCACCTTCCCTCTGGTTCTCACCCTCTTGATCCTGGGCAGGCCGGAAACCGGCACCATCATCGGCGGATACCTGGGCTCTTCCCTTCTGGGAGCCGCCTACCTGGCAATCGGGCTCTTTGTTTCATCGCTCACCCGGAACCAGATCATCGCCTTCATCATCGGCATCGTCACCTGTTTCGCCTTTCTTATCATCGGCGAGGATCTCGTTTTAATGTCGGCGCCGCCCCTGGTGGCCCCCCTGTTAACCTATCTCGGCCTGGGGGCGCACTTTGAAAGCATCAGCCGGGGAGTCATAGACACCCGTGATGTTCTCTACTATCTTTCAATCATCGGTTTCTTTTTATTTCTCAATACCCTTGCGGTCGAGAGCAGAAAATGGAAGTAGCACATTCGACGGCCTCGCGGCGGCGCATCAAGAACACGACCAACTATACGGTCATCGCCCTGATTGTGCTCGGCATCCTGGCGGTGCTCAATTTTTTCTTTTACCGGCACTTCGGCAGAATCGACCTGACCCACGATAAGCGCTACACCCTCACCCCGTCCTCCCGACAGGCCCTGGCCGGCCTGGACGACATTGTCAACATCAAGCTCTATGTTTCGCAAAAGCTCCCCTCCTACCTGGTCAACCTGAAACGCGACATCACCGATCTGCTCGACGAATACAAGGCGTACGGCGGGGGCAACATTGCCGTGTCCTCGATCGATCCCACCGAGAACCCCGCGCTGCAGCAGGAGCTCAGGTTCATGGGCATTCCCCAGGTGCAGCTCAACATCATAGAAAAGGATCAGGCGCAGCTTACCAACGCATACCTGGGCATGGCCATATTCTACGCGGACAAAAAGGAGGTCATCCCCTTCATCAGCGACACCAAGAACCTGGAGTATGACCTCACCTCCGCCATCGTGAAGGTCACCGCCAGAGAGACCAAGAAGGTGGGACTGTATGTCGGCAGCAAACCCCAGGCGCCGGGCGAGCAGGAGTACCAGGCGGCCAGCCAGCTTCTTTCCAAGCAGTACGAGCTTACGCCGATTAAGCTGGACGATGAGCAGACGCTGGATACCATAAACACCCTGATCCTGGCAGGCCCCCGCGAGCTTACCGACCGCCAGCAATACACCGTTGACCAGTTTATCATGCGCGGCGGCAAGGCGGTCTTCCTGGTGGACACGGTGGAAATGCGCGAAGGCCTCCAGGCAACCGGCTTCAAACCGGCGATCAACGATCTCTTGCAGCATTACGGCATCACCGTCAATGAAGACCTGGTGCTTGACGCTTCCAATGCCTATGCCGCATTCCGAAGCGGCTTCATGACCTTCCGCATACCCTATCCCTTCTGGGTAAAGGTGGTGAGCGAGGGGTTTGCCGCGGATAACCCCGCGGTGAGCATGCTTGAGTCGCTGGTGCTGCCCTGGGCCAGCTCGCTCACCGTAGCAGCTGAGAAAAAACCGGACATAGCCATAACCGAACTGGCTAAATCCACGCAATCATCCTGGCTGCAAAAAGGTTTCTACATGCTCGATCCCCAGCAGCAATTCATCAAGCCGGGCACGCAGTTGCAAAGCTACCTGCTGGCCGCCGCCGCCACCGGGAAATTCAAAAGCTTCTTCGCGGACAAACCGGTGCCGCCCGCGGAAAAGAAAGCGGACGGGTCCGAAGCGCCGGTTCAAAAAGAAACCATTAACGAGAGCCCGGAAACGCGGATGGTGGTGGTGGGCAACTCCCGTTTTATCACCAACGACATCATTAGTCAGTTTGACGGCAACCAGGTATTCTTTCTCAACCTCGTTGACTGGCTTACTCTGGGAGAACAACTGATCGGCATCCGCTCGCGCGGCGCCACTGACCGGCCCCTCCGGGAAATCACCGAACGCCAAAAAGCGCTGGTCAAATCGCTCAACATGTTCGGCGTTCCCCTGGCGCTCGCCCTCTTCGGCATCGTGCGTTTTTATCTAAAAAAGGGGAGAAAGAAGAACGGGACGGTAGAGCTGTAGAGGACGATGTGCGATGTGGGATATGGGATATGCAATGTGTGGAAAACCCGGTAGGAGCGGCTTTAGCAGCGCATTATGGGATATGCGATGTGGGAACCGTGGTGTGAGATGGACTAAAATAGATGATGCTACACCACAGAGTCGTTGCGAGAAGCATACGCGACGAAGCAATCTCAGGTACAAAGGTTAGAGATCAATGGTTATTCGTGTGAAACTTGCAAGGATCGATCTTTTATCCCATATCGCAGATCACGCATCGCAGATCAGATTTTAAATTCCCCTTTTGAAACGCTATGAAAACAAAAACCACCGTCATCCTCTTTGGCCTCTTTCTTATACTGCTGGTCTTTGTCTATCTTTATGAAGGTCCCTTATCAGAACAGGCGCGGAGAAAAGCGCAGGGCGTTCCCACACTCTTCCCCGGATTTGCGAAGCAGGCTGCGGCAAAAATCGCTGTGAAAAGCGCCAAGGGGGAAGTGATGCTGGAGAAAAAACAAGACGCCTGGCAGATAAGTGGAACTGACGGTTTCATCGCTGACGGGGAAGCGGTGCAAAACGCGCTTGAGACCGTGGCCGGATTCAAACGTGAAAATGTCGCCTCAAAAAATCCGGAGAAGCAGGATCTGTTCGAGGTAACGCCGGCCAAGGGCGTAGAGGTCAAGGTTTTCGATGCCGCGGGAAAGGTGCTGGCACAATTTTATATCGGAAAAACCGGACCGGATTTCTTCAGCAACTACGTCAGAAAGGAAGGATCCGATGAGGTTATCCGGGTGGCGGCGGTCACCTCCACCTTCGACAAGCCCATGGAGAGCTGGCGGGATAAAACCATCTTTAACTTTCCTTCAGACATGGTGTCCCGGCTCACGTTAAAAACAGCCGGTGCCGAGATTGCCCTGGAGAAAAATGACGAGAACGAGTGGTATCTCATCAAACCCGAGCAAGCAAAGGCAAAGCAGGAGGCGGTAAACAACGCCATCAATACCCTCGCCACTCTCAGCGCGCTCGGGTTTGCCCCGGATGATGACGCGGCGAAATATGAGATCGACAAGCCGCAGCTTACCGTTGCCGTCATTCTCAAGGACCAAATAGAGCAGAAGCTTCACATCGGCAAGAAGAACGAGGAAAAAGGGCAGTACTACGCCAAGAATGAGGCAAAAAAGACGGTCTTCCTCATCGGCAAATACCAGTTCGACACCATCAACCAGACGGTCAAAGACCTGAAGGAAGAAGAGAAAAAGGAAGCAGCGCAGAAGGATGCCGCCAAGGATGCCGGCGCAGCAAAAGCGGAAGCGCCCCCACCCGATTCACTTGACAACGATTAGCACCGCCCCGCACTGACCATTGCAAATAATTCGTTTACCCCTCACCCCATCCCTCTCCCCCAAGGGGCGAGGGCGTTGTTTTTTAATTCTCGCCTAGACCGCGGGTAATGGATTTCCCTTTGTATAATCTCTTGCTGCAAAATGGCTAAGAGGCGGAACCCCCTTGATTCCCTCTCCCCGGCGGGGAGAGGGTTAGGGTGAGGGGACATTGCCCATAGAATCAACCTAAACTCAAATAGCGAAAAATTCGTATCATGAAACAAGAAGCCGTTTCATTCCCTTCATCGGCGGGCTTGCTGGCGGGAATTATCCATCATCCCCGCCATGAAAGCAGAGGGTACATTATTACCTCGCACGGCCTCCTGAGCAACAAGGACAGCGATAAATTCATCGCGCTGGGAGAACGCTTTGCGGAAGAAGGCTTCACCGTCCTGCGATTTGACTTCAGCGGATGTGGTGAAAGCGAAGGATCGATCGCCGACATCACCGTCTCCGGAAGAAAAGAGGACCTGCTCGCTGCCCTGGATTTCATGCGGCGTCGACTGTCGGGGAGCGGTCAGCCGATCGGTTTGCTGGGAAGCAGCATGGGCGGGTTCGTATCGCTGCTGGCAGCGTCCTACCGGGATGAAATAAAAGCCGTCGCCGCCTGGGCAACCCCCTTCAGTTTTGAGGAGTTGCGTGAAGGCATTACCCGGTCTTCCGGAGACATAATCAAGGATCGATTTTTTGATGACGCCCGTTTACACGCCACGGACGTGTTCGTGCCCCGGGTGCGCAACCTGCTCATCATCCACGGCGACCGCGACGAAACAGTGCCCCTGCGGCACGCCCACCGGCTTTATGATCTTGCCCGGGAACCAAGGCGGCTCGAGATCATACCGGGCGCTGACCACAGCATCGCCGCTCCCGAACACCGCGAAAAAGCTGTCGCCTTAAGCCTGGCATGGTTTAAGCAGTGGATCGTTCGCGGCTAAAATTGGGGCTGTAGAAATGGAGTTATGGAGTAGTGGATAGACATCAGTCAGAAGTCAGTATAAGGAATCCCTGTTGGAGTGATGGAGCAGCGGATGCGCCTCATCATCATTCGCGGCTTAAAGCCGCTCCTACCGGATTTTCATCCCATATCCCACATCGCAGATCACACATCGCACCCCCATTACAGTGGCGGGTATCCGGCGCGCGCCACCCGCCGCATTGCCATAGGAGTCATCGCCGGCTTGAACCCGAGTATCTTTCTTGCCAGATCGGGTTTTTCGTTCTTAATCCGCTCTATATGCGGCGTGATTCCCTGCATGAGGCCCTGATAAAGCTTAAAGGGATTGACGGTCCAGGGCAGCTTCTGGGTAACTATCTTGTGCAGATAGAGGTGTTCCTCTTCGTTGAACATGCGGTTGAACACCGGATAGCCGAGAAATTCCCGGTAATCATGGGTCTCGGGCCAATTGCGCTTCCACCACTCGATATAATCAATTACCCCCTCCCGGTTTATCTGCCCGGTGTGCAGCGCTTTACTGACCGCGTGCGCCGCCTTGTGGCCTGAAAGCAGCGCCCCGGTATTTTCCGCCTCGGCAAACCAGACACTGTCTCCCACAAAGACCACATTATCCTTAAAAGGCTCCTGGGCGGGGCTGAAGTTGCTGGTGACCGCGCAGCGCTTGTGGGTCACCTGCAAGTTGTGAAACCATCTTTTAAAGGGGCTGCGGTTGACCAGAAAGTCAAACCGTTCCTCACCCACGATATAGAGCCAGTACTCGTCCTCCCGGTACACGCTGGGCAGCAGGCAGAACTGGATCACCCCCAGTCCGCCGGTGTCATGGCCCAGGCCCAGGCAGATCATCTCCGAGCGCTCAAATTTCACGCCGGTCACGTAATAGCTGATCGCGCTGGAGGTGTGGAGAAAAATCCTTTCGCGGTTCAGGCCGAAGATTCTGGCCATCCTCGAGTTGACCCCGTCCGCGGCAATGCAGAAGGTGCCCAGGAATCGTTCTCCCCGGTCGGTTCTCACCTCGATGCCGTCCAGCGTCTTGCGGGCGTCAACCACGCCCCGCTCGAGAAAATAATTCACCCCCGCTTCCAGCCCTTCTTCATACAGCCCCCCGAGCAGCGCACCCTTGTCAAACACCACCGCGGGAATGCCTCTGCCGGACTGGTTGGCCTCATAGTCGCCGACCTCGATCCGGTCCGTCGCGTTGGGGCCGATAAAATGAAGCGCGTAAAATTCACGGTAGTCGCCCCGGTAGTTAACCGTAAAATTATTCACCGGAAAGATCCACTTCTTCTGCTCGCGGGAGAAGTACATGTGCTCATTGTAAAAGGAATCCATGTTTAAGAGAAACATCTGGGCGCATGCCCGGTAAATTTTGGCCGGGTGGGTTTTTCTTTCCAGCAGCGCCACCTTCAGTCCATTTTGAGCCGCAGTTTTTGCCGCCTCCAGGCCTGAGGTACCACCGCCCACTACAATGAGATCATATTTTTTTGCCATTCTTATGCTCCTTGGGCCTTCGCGGCTGAAACCGCTCCTACCGGGATTTATTGAAAACTGGAGTTATGGAGTACCGGGGTCTTGGATACCGACCCCTGTCTCCTGCTTTATCCCACATCGCATACTTCTGACGTCCGGTTTCCTGCCGCAATCCGCATTCCGAAATCCGCAATGCACTCCCCCCTACCTAAACACCATGCTGGCGAAGGTCACTGCCGAACCGCTATCCGGCTCCACCGACTGCCGGTAATCGAGCAGCTTTCCCTCCCGGGCATCCATGGCCTTGAGTAGGGCGTAGATGGGGGGAAGACCGCAAACATTCCTGCGGCCCCCTTCTCTCCTGTCAAAATCGATAAAACCCTCCGCGTCGATACGTTCCGCCCGGGATAACATAGCCCGATCCCGCAGTTCGAGATCGTGCAGGTCCGCCGGCGAGGGAGCGGCGGAGGCACCGAAACGCCGGCCGACATGGGCAAGGTCCGCGCTGGCAATATAACAAGGGGTGCAGCCGGACTCCTCCACCGCCTCGCGCAGGGCGGTGATAAAAGCGGCGGCGCGGGGTTTTTGACCCGCGGGGAGATCGTCGCCTACAACATCATGCAACGAACCGCAGAGCACGGGCAGGATTCGGTAGTGCGCGGAGGCGCGAAAGAGATAGCGCAAAAAGACCGCCTGGAATTCGATGGTGTGTTCGCTTTTATGGAGGATTTCATCCTGAAAGGGATCAAACGATGCCTTTTTCGCCAGCGCATCAATAATGTCAGCCGCGGTATCGGTTACCCCCAGGGGGGTTTCAAATTTTTTCCTGGTGAGTATAAACGGGTGGGTCGTGGGATGATGCGCGGTTCCCAGTATGATGAAGAGGTCGGGCCGTGGTGACTCGGCCAGCTCCTTATATGCCCAGGCGTAGCAGGGGCCGCCGCGCTGAAAATCAATATGGGGAGCGATGAGGCCCTTGACACCGGCTTTGGTTTTTTGAAAATCGGGCTTTCCCGGACCCCGGGCATCGGTAAAAAATCCGTCTAACTGCTCCACCAGCCGGTCAGGGTCGGCCTCATAGCTTTTGCCGGCGAATAGCGTACCGCGGATTTCGGCTCTCCTCCAGTCATCTTCCATCTGAACGCGATATGTCCGGTAGCGCTCGCTCTCCAGAAGATAATGCTCATCAAGCTGCCTAATAATCTCCTCAAGCTGCTCGGTAAAGATAAGCTCTCCATATTTTCTCATGTACTCGGTCTTGATGTCCAGAAGCGAGCGCGTGCCGTCGAAAAGGCTGACAATGAAAAAAGCGGGATAGGAAATAACCAGCACCCGGTCGTTCATGATTGCCGGGTCACGCAATCCGATCGCTTTCTGACCGGAGGATTCGAAGGGAAAAATATCGATATTCCTTAATTTTGGGTAATCCATGCTCATCCCGGACGCATTAATGAAGGCATATTGACCCGCGTACTCTATATTTTTGGAAAACCGGTGTCAACCGCAAATGATGCGTTGCTACGGGGGAAGCTTTGCCATTCCGTGTGGATATCTATTGGGATGGTCGTAGGGGCGAAGTACAATACGCCCCTCGTTTTCGATCGGATGTCATTTCGAACGAATGTGAGAAATCTTATAAGGTTTCTCCGTCGCGTTGCTTCTTCGCAATGACAAACCATACCGAAGCGGTGGGAAACGATGGAGGGCCAGGCTCGGTCATGGCCGAATATTAATAAGCGGATGCGACGGATTGCGTCCCTCCCTTTTATTGGTCTGGAAATCTGCTTTTAGCAAAACGCCGGGGCGACCGGCCCGTCGCCCCGGCGAATATGATCATCGCATATCCAGGTAATGCCTGTCTGTCTTTAAAAACTCATCTGCGCCGGTGCCAGTTCAAACGGGGTGCCTATCACCAGGGTGTTGCTGTTTATGGTGACATTCTGCAAACCCATATAATCCTTCCCTTCGGTGGGTATGGGATAGCTGCTTCCTTCCACGTAAACCACCACGGACAGGGTATAGTCACCATAATCCAGACCCAGCAGGCTGATCTCCACATCCGCGTATTCCGTAACTTCGCCAAACCGATAGTCCCGCAGCGGGACATCAAGGGCCAGGATAAAGGAAGGGGCGGTGGAGAGCGGGGGAACCGTATTATATGGGTAGAGGGCCAGCACCATTTTGGCCGGCGTGCCCACAAAGTCGGCGGGATAGCCTACGCTGAAGCTGATGGTGCCTCTGCCCAGGTTATCGACATCCCCCGTACCGGGTTTGTCCGAGGGGGGTGCGGGAGGAAGGTTCTTAAAGAAGCTCCAGATCGCCTCGCCGGCGAAATCCGGCCATTCGTGCCCGCCGACATGCTCGCAATATTCCACCGGAAACTGCACATCACAACCGCCATAGGCCGTGCAGACCGGGTCAGTGCCTGCGCCGGTTTGCTCCTTGCTGCAACCGTTGATTGCAATCCAGTAGTCCCGGGTGGGTCTAATAAGACCCAACGGAACAAGTTGGTCGTTGGCGCCCTGTATCTGCAGCACCGCGACCTGGCCAACGCAATGATCATGATCCAGCAATGCGCCGGAGACCGGGGCAATCGCCCTCAAAAGGTTTCCTCTTCGACAGCCCAGCACATGGGTAAAACCCGCCCCGGCGCTATGGCCCACCGCGAACACCATGCCGGTATCAAAGCAGAGGTTCTCTTCCAGCTCCCGGTACAGGTCATCGAAAAAAATGAGGTCGTTCTCCTGATCCCACAGGGTCAGCCCGGCTTCATTGGCAAGCCCAAGGGGGTAGACGAGAATCGCATCTTCACCGACGACCCTTGGCAAATCATAAGATCCTTCGGTGAAAGCCCTGTAGTCCCCGCCCGCTCCATGAAAGCCAAAGAGCAGGGGATAGGGGGTGCGCGAGTCATACGGTTCGGGGAGTTTCAGGTAGTATACCCTTTCAATGCCGTTCGACATGATGGTCCGCTCGCCGCTGACCAACCCGCGGTCCGTGCCGCAGCCGGAGCTTCTGAAAAAAAGCGCCAGGCAGGCGGTTAAGGCGCACAAAAAAAAGGCCAGTACCAGTGCCGTTGCCTTAGCATATTTCATCTTTACCTCCTTCTTGGCAAGCATTGGTATGTTCGTGTTATATTACCGGCAGAACCCTGCCGGCTGTACCAACCGGCCGTAGCGCGGGATTCCCTCCGGGCGGTGCATCAACGCCATCTCTATGCCGCGGCGCTGGCAACAACCTGAAACAATCTCACGCGGTTTACCCTGAGCGCGCTCGACGGGCGCTCCATGGATTATGGGCGGTCAATCAAATGACGCCGGCATTGCCGGCACATAACCCTATATAGCGGCAGGCAACTGCTCCCAGTGCTTGTTCCAATAGTCAAAGGCAAAGGGCCACCGGTCCTTCTGGAACTGTACGACAAAACTCATGATATCAAAAGCCTGCTTGATCT
>CAYWLT010000087.1:0-11023 GCA_964459295.1 uncultured Thermodesulfobacteriota bacterium | reverse complement strand
CAAAGAAAAAGCAGCCGAACAGGGCGCACAGGGACAGCAGAATCTGTATCAGGCTGAGACGGAACTCGTAATATTTTTTTTGGTTCGTGCTGTGCATGTTGGAAGCCGTGAGCATCTCGCGGTGGTTGAGGCCGGAGCCGCCGTCCTCACATTCTCTCCGGGGCGCTTACCCCGACGAGGGTCAAACCGTTGCGTATGACGATTCTGATGGTGTTGACCAGCCAGAGCCGCGCGGCGCTGAGCGCACGATCCCCGCTGACCACCCGCCGGGTGCCGTTCAACTTTCCCAGATGGTAGTAGCGGTGGAAATTACCGACCAGATCATTGAGATAACCGGTGATGCGGTGCGGCTCAAGGCTCAGCGCGCAACCCTCCACCAGCTCGGGGTATGATGAAAGCTGCTTGATGAGGGTGATCTCCTCCGGCAGGGTGAGCAACTCCAGGTCCACCTGGTCGGGCTGCGGGAGGGGCAGTCCCTGCTCCCGGGCGAAGCTCACGATATTGCAGATTCTGGCGTGAGCGTATTGGACATAATAGACCGGGTTTTCATCGCTCTGCTTTTTAGCCACTTCTAAATCAAACTCGAGCTGGGCGTCGGATTTGCGGGTGAGGAAGATGTATTTCACCGCGTCAGGTCCGACCTCATCCAGCACCTCCCGCAGCGTGACAAAGGTGCCGCTCCGGGTGGACATGGAGAGAGGGACGCCGTTTCTCACCAGGCTGACAAACTGCACCAGCAGTACCTCCACGCTGTCGCGGCTGTTGCCCAGGGCCTCCATGGCCGCCTGTATGCGGGGGATGTAGCCGTGGTGATCCGCGCCCCAGATGTTGATGGTCTTGCAGTATCCCCGTTCCAGCTTGTTTGCGTGGTAGGCAATGTCGGAGGCAAAATAGGTCGGGGCGCCGCTGTCCCGCACCACCACGCGGTCTTTGTCATCCCCGAAAGCGGTGCTCTTAAACCAGAGGTGCCCTTCCTGCCGGTAGAGACAGCCATTTCGGTTGAGCTGCTCAATGGCCTTTTCAACCGTATTTTCATCATAGAGGGTCTTTTCACTGAACCAGGTGTCGAACCGGCACCCGAAGTCGCTCAGGTCCTTTTTTATGCCCCGCAGGATGCTGTCCACTGCGGCCGAGGTAAAAAAGCCGACTGCCTCAGCCGCGATCACCGCCGCGTACCCGTCGCCGTGGCGGTCGCGAATCTCCCGGGCGATGTCCTTGATATAGTCACCCTGGTAATATTCAGCGGGAAATGAGACATCTTTACCCAGGATCTCCAGGTAACGGGTATACACCGACCTTCCCAGCATTTCCATTTGATTGCCGGTGTCGTTGAGGTAGTACTCGCGGTTCACCTCGTACCCGACCGCCTGGAGGATATTGGCCAGGGCGTCGCCGATGGCTGCCCCCCGCCCATGGCCGATATGGAGCGGTCCGGTGGGATTGGCGCTTACGTATTCCACCATGATCTTTTGCCCCCCGCCCATCTGCGAACGTCCGTAGCGGTCACCCTGGAGGGCGATATCTTTCAACGCCGTAAGCCAGAAGGGTCGCGCGATGAAGAAATTGATGAAGCCGGGGCCGGCCACCTCCAGATTCTCAAAAATGTGATGATCTCTTTTGTTTAGGCATGAAACGATGAGTTCGGCTATGGCGCGGGGCGGCTTTTTCTCCAGTGGGGCCAGGAGCATTGCCACATTGGTCGCGAAATCACCGTGCTGCTCTGCCTTGGGGGTTTCCAGGGAGAAAGGCGGGATGGTTTCCCGGGATAGCGCACCCGACCGAACGCATTCCTTCAGCGCTTCACCGATAAGGTGCCGTAAGATTTCTTTTATATTCATGAGCAATGATGCAATGAGGGTGACGGTCCGGTAATCCGGCTATAGGGGAACCGAATGCCGCGTTACCGGAAAGGCAGCCCCCTTCTTTTTCTCCCGGAATGCTAAGCTTCCAGGTCTTCCTCGACCTCCATCAGGGACAGCGCACCACTGGTGCACCATTTGACGCAGGAGGGGTCCGGCGGCTCGCCGCAGAAATCGCACTTTAAGGGCACTTCGGTGCCCGGTTCGAAAAAGTACGGCTTTTCCGGACATGCCGCACGGCAGAGCATGCAGGTGTTGTAGTGCTGCCCACCGATAATGGTGAAGCTTCGGGATGAGCACTTGGCGTCAGTGTATGGCCCTGCGATGATCGGATAGCTGGTACCATCATCAAGGTCCACATAGACCCGGATGCGTGACTTGTAAGGATTTACCGAATTGTGCTCGGTGTGGGCAAGCGCGCAAGCCGTTTCACAGTGACGGCAGCCGGTGCATTTGTCGAAATCTATCACTATTTTTTTTACCGTTGCCTTCATAATGGTTTCCTCCGCCGTTCAGGTGTGTTTTTTTAGTGGCCTCGGCTAGTCCAGACCCAGCTGCTTAAGCTTCTCCGCCGCAGGTATTCCGTTTTCATTCCAGTTCCTGACCTGGTAATAGGCAGGCAGCATTTGATCAAGCTTGCATAAGCTCCCTTTGAAAGGCCCCTCGGGCATAGGCTCCTTTAAGAACCGCGGCGGAAGGGTGTCGTCCGCCCTGGTCAGGCCGGCTTTGATGTTGAACATGCGCTCCAGGTTCCATATCCGCTCCCCCGCTGCCATGATGTCGTCAACCGAAAAACTTTCTCCGGTGGCCACCTCGAGCAGCGGAACCAGGTCCTCAGGTCCAAAGCCTTCGGCCAGGGCGAGAAATAAACAGAGTCCGCAAGAATCAATCACGGCGGTAAAATCCTGGAATATCTTTAATACCGAGGGCTTCTCCTCGGTGTCCAAGGGATCACGCTTTTGATTAACCCCCAGGATTTCCGTGGCAATGAGATAACTGCGGACGTGGCAGGCACCCCGGTTGGAGGTGGCATAGCTCAGGCCCATGCCCTGTGCCACCCGGGGATCGTATGCGGGAAGTCCCTGCTTTTTGACCCCCATGAACAGTTCCGGGTGGCCGTATTTTTCCGCCAGTGCGTATCCTCCCTCCGACATCATGTCACCGATACCTTCTCTTTTTCCCATCAGATCGACAAGCTTGACCAGGGCTTCAGCGTTCCCGAAGTTTGCCTTGAAACCGATATCCGTTTCCGGGAGATATCCCCTCTCATAGAGTTCCATGACGCAGGCCACGATGTTGCCCGCCTCAATGGTGTCGATCCCCAGCTCGTTGCACAGATAATTCGCCTTGGTGACCGCGCCGAGATTGTCCACGCCGCAAGAGGCGCCGAAAAGGGCAACCGTTTCGTATTCCGGCCCTTCTCCTCTACCTGCAAAAGCGGGATCCTCGATGCTGGTTATACGGCCGCAGGCCATGGGGCAGGCGAAACACCCCCGCTTTCTCCGGAGAATGGTTCCGGCAATGGTCTCACCGCTGATGCTTTCCGCCCCCTCAAATACCCCGGTCTGAAAATTTCTGGTGCAGAGAAGACCGCTTTCATTGATGATGTTCACCAGCACCGAGGTGCCGTAGATGGGGAGCGCCTGGGATGTGACCTTGGCGGCTTCAGAGCGGTTTTTCTCAATACTGTCCCGGACCAGATCCCTGAACTTGTCCCGGTCAGTCACCGTGACCCCCTTTGAACCCTTGACCACTACCGCCTTTAAGTTTTTTGATCCCATGACTGCGCCGACCCCGGAGCGTCCGGCCGCCCGAGACTTGTCATTGATGACGCAGGCCGCTTTCGATAATTTCTCGCCGGCCGGCCCGATGCTGGCGATGCGGAACTGGTCACCCTTCCAGGGCCTGCCTATCTGGGAGCGGATGGCGTCCTCGGCTTCATGCGTGTTCAAGCCCCAGAGGTCATCCGCCGGCCGAAGCTCCACCGTGTCATCGTTGATGTACAGATACACCGGATTCTCGGCCTTTCCCTCGAAGATGATCATATCGTATCCCGCATATTTCAGTTCCGGACCGAAATATCCCCCGGAGTTGGAGCAGGCAATGCAGCCGGTGAGCGGCGACTTGGTCACCACCATGTAACGGCCTCCGGCAATGGCGCCGGTTCCGGTCAAGGGGCCGGTGACGAAGATCAGTTTGTTATCGGGGCTCAATGGATCAACCGCGGGATCAATCTCATCATATAGCATCTTGCTTGCAAGGCCCCTCCCGCCGATATAATCTTTCGCCAGATCCTGATCCAAATCTTCCACATTTATTTGCCCGGTGCTCAAATCTATCCGTAGAAATTTACCCACCCAGCCGTCCATAGGCCATCTCCTTTATCCACTGATTAATAGATAAGCAACCATGTATCTTTTTATCAAATATGAAAAAAAAAAACAATTGATTTCGGCAGCAGGATACACAATTTGTGCTGTCCGGATTGACCGGGACCTCTTGATTGAGTCCGGTGTGCCGCTTCTGCATGGAGGCCGGCGTCGGACGGTGAGAAAAATGCTTGAAAAAATTGGATGTTAGTGTTACAAACCGCACTGCTGTTACCAAGGGAAGGGACGATGCGGTGCGGGCAGGCGGTGGCAAATCCGGTCATTGATCCGCCCGAAGATGTGGTGACGTGCCGGCTTATAGTCAAGATTCGAGGATGAATGCTCTTTTCCACTGCAAACTGGTAAATATTCCTTTTGGAGACCCTGCCTTGTATGTGGAAACCCGCTATGCGAGGCAGGCGCTGCTCTTTGACCTCGGTGATATAAGCGCGCTGGGTGAAGCGAAGATCCTGAAGCTGACCCACGTATTCATATCCCACGCGCATATAGACCATTTTTTTGGCTTTGATTTTCTGCTCCGGGTGTTGCTGGGGCGGGACAGGCACCTGCGTCTCTTCGGCCCGCCGGGGTTAGCCACCCATGTCGCGGGGAAATTGTCCGGGTATACCTGGAATCTGGTGCAGGATTATCCGCTGCGGTTGAGCGTCGCCGAGATTCACCCCGGCGGGATATGCGGCACCACCTTTATCTGTGCCCGGCAATTCGCCGGCGAAGCGGTGGAGCATCGCCCCTTTGACGGGGTGGTGGAGAAAACCCCCCACTTTACCGTACGGGCGGTGCAGCTGGATCACGGCATTCCCAGTCTGGCCTTTGCGCTTGAAGAGCGTTTCCACATCAATGTTTTAAGCGCCCGCCTGCGGGAAAAAGGTTATCCCGTAGGGTCGTGGCTGAGAGAATTGAAAGAGATGATCTGGCAGGGGCGGCCGGATGACTGCAGGGTGATTGTGCCGCAACCCGGAGCGGAACGCGGCGCGGTGGAGGTAACCCTGGGCGAACTGAAAAAAGAGATGGTTACGGTCACGGCGGGGCAAAAGATCGTCTATGTGGCCGATTGCTCATATACGGTCGACAATGTTGACAAAATAGTCGATCTTGCCCGCGGCGCGGACATGATGTTCTGTGAGGCCGCTTTTCTTGAGAGGGACGGCGAAAAGGCGCGGGCCAAGGAACACCTGACGGCGCGTCAGGCGGGATTGATCGCCAGAAGCGCCGGGGTGAAGCACTTTGCGCCCTTCCATTTTTCTCCGCGCTACCAGGGGCTTGAAGAAGAGCTGGAACGGGAGGCGCTGGCGGCGTTCAGGGGGGAATGATACGATTGCGGATTTCGGAATGCGGATGGCGGAATGGAGAAGCAGAAACCGATGTGCGATATGTGATGTGAGATAAAAAGCCGGTAGGAGCGGCTTTACATGGAACAAATGCAAAATGAAAAGTGCAAAGTGAAAAATGCAAAATGAAAAGTGCAAAGTGAAAAATGCAAAATGAAAAGCAGATAGCCGGTAGGAGCGGATTCAGCCGCGAAAGAGTACGAGGAGGCAATGTCCACAACTCCAATGTTCCATTACGCCACTAATCAAAGGAGAAGCGATGAAAGTAGGAGAAAAAATTACCTTTCCATTCGCGACAGGTACCAAGGAAGGAGTCATCGAGAAACTGAGCGCCAAAAAGGTCACGCTCCGGGTTGACTTCCCCCATCATCCGCGCAAGCGCATTGTCCGCAGCATTGCCGTCCTTGAGGCCGGCGCAGCGGGTACCAAGAAAAAAAAGGAAGTGAAGAAAAAGGAAAAGAAGAAGGAACAGAAAAAAGAGACGAAGAAAGCGCAGAAAAAAGAACAGGAAACGTAGGCACGGTCCATGACCAGCATAGCGGGTGCCCTGGTTTATGCCTTTCTGCTGATCCTGAATATGTCGGCCGGGCCGATGCCGGTGGAGGGTGTCGAGGTGGTTACCGACCGGCAGTATGCACAGGTGGTCTGCGAGGCCTTTGGCCGTGCCCGTTCATCCATCAGGATGATGATGTTTGAAGCGCGCTACTACGAACATCATCGCAACAGCCCGACCAACGCGCTGATCGAGGAACTGATTGCCGCGAGACGGCGCGGGTTGGATGTCAGGGTCATTCTGGAACGGAGAGAGGAAAACGACCGGGTGAACGCCGGCAACCTGAAAACCGGCGCGATCCTCTCCCGGGGCGGGGTGGAAGTGATGTATGATCCCCCGACCACCACCACCCACAGCAAGATCCTGATCATCGACGGGGAAACAAGCGTGGTGGGGAGCACCAACTGGACCTACAATGCCCTGGAGAAGAATCATGAGGTGTCAGTCCTCATTCGCTCGCCGCAGGTTGCCCGCACCCTTCAGGATTATTTTCAGGATGTCTGGAAGTCATGTTCCCCGCTCAACTAATTGACAGGAAGCAGCCGCGCAGGCTCGGCGCGCGGGGAAGCAGACGGGAGTATTCATGTCCACCCAGTTTGATCTCTTTAACCGGACGCAAAACGACATATTTGCCGCACCGGACTATCCCCGCTTTAAAGAGCTGCTTGCCGCCTCCAACTGCCAGAAATGCGCATTGGCCGGGGGGCGGCGCACCATCGTGGTGGACCGGGGCAATCCGGAAGCGCGGATCATGGCCATCGGCGAGGCGCCGGGGGAAACCGAAGACAGCACGGGCAGGGCCTTTGTGGGAAGGGCGGGAAAACTGCTCGATGAGATCATGAAGGCCGTCCGGCTTGATACCGAACGTGATCTGCTCATCGCCAACATCGTCAAGTGCAAACCCCCGGGAAACCGCGCGCCGTTCATCGAAGAGGTGGCCGCCTGCCGGCCCTATTTGCGCAGGCAGATTGAGCTGGTGCGGCCCCGGATCATATTGCTCCTGGGGGCGACGGCTTTAAAATACATGATACCGGGGAAGGTTGATTTTTCCATGACCGAGGAGGCGGGCACGATTTTCCTCAGCGATGAACATCACGGCATCAGCTTCATGGTGCTCTATCACCCCGCATACCTTCTCTACGACCCGCGCAAGAAGAAGGATATGTGGGAACATGTAAAGACGCTGGATACGTTCTTGAAGGAATCCGGCGTCGCGGGTGACGGGGAGAATGAAGAGGTAAGAAAGAAGAAGGAAGAGGGACGAGGTAGGAGCGGCCTTCGGCCGCGAATGCATCGCGCATGAATGCGTCCCTGACCCAATTTCAAATATCTTTGGCTCGATTTTCAGATTTAGATGCATAAAAAGATTGTCTGCAAAATTGCTGAAACGGAAGACGAATTAAAAGAATCATACCGCATACGCCAGGAAACTTTTGTGCGGGAGCAGCAGCTGTTCAAGAGCACCGACCGGGACGATTTTGATAAGCATGCGGTTCACATCGTGGCATGCATGGGTGATGAAATTGTGGGAACGGTGCGGGTTTATGAACAGGAGAAGGGCACCTGGTATGGCGGGCGTCTCGCGGTGAAGCAAGGGTTCAGGGGACGGGTGGGCGCCCTGCTGATAAGAAAAGCGGTGGAAACGGTCAAAGAGAAAAAGGCGCGGCGGTTCCTGGCGTATATTCAGCTTCCCAGCGTTTCCTTTTTTAAGCGCAACCGCTGGAAAACGGTAGGGGAGGTCAATGACTATCATGGAACGCCCCATCAGCTGATGGAAGCGGAGCTGTAAAAGAGGTCATTCTGCGTCTCGACCGAAGAATCCAGTTGCTGTAGGGTACCTCTAAAAATAGGATTTTTAGACGAATCTCCGACTGTAACTTATTGATTTTCCAGATTGCCATGTAGAGCAAAATTGGATTATTAGAGGTACCCTGTATTATTTTATTGGATCCTGCGATCAATCCGCAGGATGACTGTTGATGCTGGAGGGCCACGCTCGGTCGTGTCCGCATCTGATAAAAGGACGCAACCGAGTGCTTCCCTCAAAAGAGTTTTAGGCCACATCTAATTATTCATTTTTTGTGTCATTCCCCGACTTGATCGGGGAATCCATATGTTTGATTTTTATGGATTCCCGCTTGCGCGGGAATGAGAGCGAAAGGTCGTAAGGTGAATTTTTAGAGGTGCCCTTCATTATTCGACGAAAAGATCGGGTTATACGCCATGAAACTGCATGAAATCGTCAAGGACATCAGGAGTTATCCCGGCATCACCCGGAAGCGGGACATCGGCCGTCTGGTGGAAACGCTGCAGGGAGGCGGGGGCGCCGGCCGCTCGCGGGTGGTGACCGGTTTCGGAGAAGACGCCGCTGCCATTGCCTATGAAGACCACTACCTGCTGCTTGCCGCGGAAGGGATGTGGCCCCGTTTTATCAATGCGGAGCCGTATGCCGCGGGAAAGGCGGCGGTGACCGCCAGCGTCAATGACATCTACGCCATGGGCGGGCGGCCGCTGGCCATGGTTAATGTGCTCTGCGTTTCAACCGGCGAGCAGCGCGACCGGGTGATGGAAGGGGTGCGCAAGGGCTGCGAGAGATTGATGGTGCCGATGGTGGGCGGTCATTTAAACCCCGATGCGGGGGAGGTTTCTCTCGCGGTTTCTATTCTGGGCACGGCGCGAAGCCTTCTGCAGTCAACCAACGCCGGCGCGGGACAGAAGATCGTTCTGGCGGTCGATCTGAACGGAGAGCGCGGCCAATGCAAATCGGTGACAAGCTGGGATGTGCATTCCGGGAAAACGTCGGAATACCTTGTCGAGCGGCTGTCCATATTGCCCTATCTTTCCGAGTCGGGGTTGTGCCGGACCGCCAAGGATGTGAGCAACGGCGGCATAGTCGGCACCCTCTCGCTGCTCTGCGAATATTCCGGCGTCGGCGCGCTCCTAGATCTGGATGCGGTACCGCGTCCGCCGTACATGGATCTCCCGGCCTGGATAAAGGCCTTCCTCAGCTACGGGTTCCTGCTCGGGGTTGATGAGCCGTCGCTGCCTGCATGCCTGGATGCCTTCCGGCAGAAGGGCATCACCGCCGCGGTCATCGGCGAGATCCTTAAGGATCGACGAATGATTCTGCGTTTCCAAGGGGCTGAGGAGACACTGTTCGATTTTACCCGAGAATCCTTAACCGGGGGCCGGGCATGACAAAAGCCGATACCTTTGTTTTCGGAGCGCATCCGTATAAACTTTCCGCCGAGGTGACTTTCGTCGGTAACGACCTGCTGGTGGTCATCTCCGGCGGCGATAAGCCACACATCGGTTCGGTGGCGGTGGCTCAGCCGCGCCCCAGCCTTCGAAATCGCCGGGTAATGAGTGCAACCTCATCAGTTTATAATCTTCCCGGGCATAAGGATCAGGTGATCGCCCAGCGGGTGGCGGAGGTGCTTTCTGCCAGATTTAAATGTAATGTAGTGGTCACGGCGGGGTTCCATCTTGATGACATCAGCGAGCAGGGAGTTAAGCGGGTGCTGGAGAATGCCGAAAAGCTCGCGCAGAAAATCCCCCCATCGCTTAAGCAGGTGAAAAACAGATGACGGGCGTTTAGTGTTCCCTCGGGGGATGGTCGAAACCCCTCGCCTGCGGGCGCGGTGGCTTTTATGCAGTATTCAAATCGACTGATTTCAGGCCCGCTCGTCTTGTGGACGAGGGTGGTGCAGCGCCGGCTTTGCCTTATGTTGACAGGGGGATATAGTGATGTGCGATCGGCATGAAGCCGCACTGAGCGCAGACCGGGCTTTGCGGAAGTTGATGGAAGGAAACCGGAGATATGCTTCAGCCGCAACCGCCCACCCCAACCAGACGCCGGCCCGCCGCGCCGCAGTGGTCAAAGGGCAGCATCCTTTTGCGGTAATCCTCGGCTGTTCGGACTCCCGGGTGCCGCCGGAAATCATTTTCGATCAGGGTCTGGGTGATTTGTTTGTGGTGAGGTTGGCCGGTCATATCTTAAGCGAAGAGGCCCGGGGCAGCATCGAGTATGCGGTGGATCATCTGGGGACGCGGCTTGTCGTGGTCCTGGGGCACGATGGGTGTGGCGCGGTAACCGCGGCGGTGAAGGGCGGCGGCGCTGCGGGACGCGTGGGCAGAGTCATTCAAGCCATAGCGCCGGCAGTGCGGAAGGCAAGAAACAAGCCCGGCGACCTTTTGGAAAATGCCATAAGGGAGAATGTGGCGATGGTGGTCGAGCAGTTGAAATCTTCGGCGCCGCTTTTACAGGCGCAGGTGAATAATGGCGGCTTAAAAATTATCGGCGCTCACTACCACCTGAACGACGGAAAGGTTACCGTAGGTTGTCCGCGGAGAACTAACACGAATTCCCGACAGGGCCGCCCTAACACGCGCCGGTAACACGCTTCTGCCTCCCCGTCCAATCTCCGTGCCATCCGCTTGCCGCTGGATTACCTTTCGGGTGATCCGATTTTACTCAGGTAATTTTGCAACAGCCTTTTGAGTTTTGCACTGCCGCTGTTGTTAATCTCCTGAGCCAGCGGTTCAAGGTCTTTATGTATGGATGCATCAGTTTCCTTTGCCGGATTAAATCCGGTTTTTTTTATCTCGTGGGTGACATAACGTTCTTCATTTATCAGCAGCCGGGTTATGTCGGGCCGCGCGTAGTGTCCGGTGCAGTCCGATGCCCATTTCGCGCTGATGCGCATCTCCATGTCGATATCGGCATACAGGATCATCTCCTTATCGAGCACGGGCTTTACCAGATGCACCCCCCCGGGAGCAATGATGCTTGACCCCCCATTGTTGGCCGGGACATAGAACTCCTTCAGCTTTGCATCCGTATCAAAAATCTTTTTGTTCATCTCCTCACTGACATAATTTATGGCATTGAGA
>CAYWLT010000086.1:0-11035 GCA_964459295.1 uncultured Thermodesulfobacteriota bacterium | reverse complement strand
GTCGCCGGTGCAGTCGGCGATGACGCCGGGGTTGCGGGGATCGTCTTCCTTGATCTTGAAGACGATCTTCATCAGATCGGAGCCGATGTCCGCAATTTTGGTGAAGATACCTCCGGCGATACGCAGCGCCGATGCCCCCAGCGACTCGCCGATGGCAAAGCCGAGGAAGCAGTAACCCACTATGTTCCTGGGCACAAAAAGCAGAATGACAACCATCATCACCAGCTCAAGAGAAATGAGGAACAGCCCGACGCTCATCCCGGCGCGGAGGGGAATATTCACCACGTCCCAGGGCTGTCCCGCCAGGGAGGCGAAGGCGGTGCGCGCATTGGCGTAGGTATTGACCCTGATGCCGTACCAGGCCACCGTGTACGATCCGCCCATCCCCACCACTGAGAACAGCAGCACCAGCAGCAGGGTGGGAACTCCCTCTCCCTTCAAGGCCAGGAAATAGAAGGCCATGGCAACGGCAATGAAAAGAAAGAGCATGACCAGAAATTTACCCTGCTGAATGAGATAGGTGCGGCAGGTCTGGAAGATGATTTCCGCTACCTTGAGCATGGATTCATGGGCCCTTAATCTTCTTATCTGGGTGCGCAAATACAGGCTGATGCCCAGCGTACCGGCGATGATTAAAGCGCCGTAGAACAGAAGATCCCACGGTTTGATACCGCCCAACAGGGTATAGGGGGCGCCCTTGTGCAGGTCAGGAATGGCAAGATCCGCCTCGCTCGCCCATGCAACCAGCGGGCCGAGCAGATAGGCGGCCGCGGCAAGCATCGTCTGCAGCAACTTTAGCTTTTTACGTTTCATGACACCTTCTCCTCAATTAAAAATGTTGTTAGGTTGGTAATATCATCAGCCGGGGACTCCCGGCGGTTCTCTGGTAATGAGCGGATCTTCGCACCGCTGTTCATCCACCATATCTCAAATCTGGTGCAGGATAATGACTGCGCAGGCTTTATGATGCGGGTATTCCGTTGCAACCTCTTTGGGAAAGCTGTTTCGGTACAACCGGAGTGTTGATGCTGGTTTGTGCCGGGGAAATCGATTACATCATATACGGTAAAGCCGAATCTGAGTCAAGAAAAAATATGCCAAAAAATAAAACCAATGCAGCAGACGGTATTCGGAACGTTGACATATTATTATATATTTCGAGGAACACGCAGCGTCGCATGTATCATATCATCTGCGGCCTCGACGGAGCGTGGCACTCCAACCCCCCGCACTATTATTTCAAAATGACGTTTCCTTCCAGCACCCGGCCGTCGGGGATACTCATCTGCCGCTCACCGGTATTGACTATGCGGACCGTGCCGCGCATCACCACATCGGCGCCGAAGCGCACATCGCCCTGCACCACCAGTTTCTCGCATCCCACCAGCGAAGGCGCGCCGCGGCTGAACCGGGCTTTCATCTGATCAATGTGCCGGTAATAACGGTTGTCGAGCTCGATCACGATCGGCCCGCACGTTCTCTCCGGGTTCTGCACCACCCGCGCATCTTCCGTCAACACGTAGGCGTCGGACCACAGGCCCAGCAAATCGGTACAGGCCTTGACCGGCGCGAAGCGGGTCCTGGGCACCCGGATGGCCGCGGCGCCGGGGAAGATCGCAATGGCCGAGCCCATGGCCGTCTCAAGCTGGTACACGACCGGAGAACTGCCGTCCCGGGGATCGACCGTCTTGCTGTTGATAATCAGCGGCAGCGGCAGTATGGAGCCGTGATCCTGAAGCAGCTGTTGCAGGGCCGGCAGGTTAATCCAGAGGGTGTTGGTATTGAAGTATGTATACAGCGAGATGTTCTGAAACATCTCCCGTTCGTCCTCCGGGCACTGCGCCAGCTCCCGCAGCACCAGGCTGCCGTTTTTCGCCCGGGCCAGATGCCCGCCCTTCCGGTCCGCCTCGGTGCGGTCGGCCACTTCCATCAGAAAGGGTATCCCGCGGGAAGCGCAGTAACCGAGTATTCCCGCGTCCATGACCGCGCCGAGGTTGTCCGCGTTGGATACGAAGGCATGCTCGAACCCTTGATTGAGCAGGAGCGAAAGCATGCCCGAGGTCACCAGCGCAAGGTATATATCACCGTGGCCGGGAGGACACCATGCCAGAGCGGGATTGGCGGGCCATGAAACGGGGGAGAGTCCTTCCCGCTCAATCTTGGGAACGCGGTGCTGCAGGAAATCAAACGGTATCGGTCCCTTCAGGCCGGGGTAGCGCTCCAGCAGCGCGCAGGATTCCTCCCGCGTGCCGGCGCTGTTCATCAGCACCAGGGGGAGACGGCAGCCATAGTTGCGCCGGAAGTGCAGCACCTGGCGGGCAATGATATCCAGGAACGTCAGGCCGTTCTTCACTTCCAGCAGCGATTTCGCCCGCTCCATTCCCATGCCCGTGCCCAGCCCGCCGTTAAGCTTGATAACCACGGTCTTGTCCAGGGCGCCGATGCCCGCCGCATAATAATCACCAAGCCCCTCCAGGTCGGGCACCTCAGCAAGGGGATCGATCTCGTGCCGGCTGACGAATCCGACCCCGCCGGCAAGCAGCCGGCAATAATTGCGCCGAAACTGCTCCATGACCAGCTCGTCCATGCCGGCGTTTTTCATCCGCTCTTCAAACGGCTTGAAGCGTTCATCATATGAAGATAAAATGGGATCACGCATCAGCTACACTCTTCCTCCTCATTCGCACGCACATTTCTTCACCGTCTCTCCCATGCAACCTTTGGTTAGCAAATAGATTGATGACACCCCCTCACCCTCTCCCCCGGTGGGGAGAGGGTAATGATTTGCTTCCATCTTTTTATAAATGTAAGGCAGAATAAATATACTCCCTCGCCCTTTGGAGACTGTGTCATAATCTCTGTTTTGTCATTTCGAGGGAATCCGAGAAATCTTATACAATAATAAAATCCAGCCAAAGATATTTGAAATTTCGGTAGGAGCGCCTTCAGGCGCGATGCATTCGCGGCTAAAGCCGCTCCTGCCGGCTGACACTATTCTGAGAGTTAAATTCTCAGATTTGAGCCTGTAAGAATCTGTTATATAAGATTCCTCACGGAGTTTATCCTGAGCGACACAATGAAGATTATTCGCTTGCGCTCAGAATGACTCAGCGAAGGATTCGGAATGACAACACCCCCTATTATGACACAGTCTCTTGGGGGAGAGGGTTGGGGTGAGGGGTGAAAATTGCAGTCATAATAGTCGCTGGCCTCCATCGCCAACCGTCATCCTTCGGCTTGATCGCAGGATCCAATAAATATTTTCTTCGCACTTTACCGTATTGCTGTGTTTATTACAAATTATTTGTTGTCCGGGAGAGCCCCTTGCGCAAACGGCGTGCATCGGTTTTCATTGACATGACCGCCGGTTCTTACTACAATTCCCATCGGTCTGAGGGCATTATCCATGCGGTACCTATCCATACGCCGGTGAGCACGCCGGCCATGCTCACCAAAGTGTGACTCGGGCCGCGGATGTCAGCCGGAACCACCCCTTTTCAAATATCGATACATGGACGTCTCCGTCATCATTGTCAACTGGAACACCCGCGAACTCCTGCTCAATTGTCTTTCCTCGGTGTTCGCCACCGCCGCCGGTCTGGAGGTGGAGATCTTCGTGGTCGATAACGGCTCGCAGGACGGAAGCAGCGAGGCCGTACGAAAAGAATTTCCCGGGGTGACCATCATCCAAAATGACCGGAACCGGGGTTTCGCCCGGGCCAACAACCAGGCGCTGGCAGGCGGCGCCGGACGCTATTTCCTATTGCTCAACTCCGATGCGGTGCTCACCGAGGGGGCTCTCCCGGGGCTTGTCGCCTTCATGGATCGAACACCCCAGGCTGGTATCACCGCCTGCCGGTACCTGGACATCGACGGCGGCAGACAGAATTCTTTTGACAACTTTCCCACCCTGGCCACGGAGCTCTTCAACAAGACCATTTTAAAAATACTCTTCCCCTCCCGCTATCCCAGCAAGCGGAGGGACTACCGCGAACCGATCGAGGTGGAGTCGGTCATCGGCGCCTGCATGATGGTGCGCGCCGCGGCGGTCGGGTCGGTGGGCCTCCTTGATGAAGATTACTTCTTTTTCCTCGAGGAGACCGACTGGTGCTTTCGCATGCGACGGGCGGGATGGAAGGTCTATCATCTGCCGGCCATCAGCGTTTTCCATCTGCAGGGAAAGAGCAAAGAGAAAAGCCCGGTCAAGGCGTGGATTGAATACTACCGCTCACTCTATCTCTTTTTTAAAAAAAACCGGGGAAGTTTCAGCTACTACGTTCTCAGGGCGGGAAAAGTGCTCAAGCTCATGGCCAACCTGCTACTGGTTGCTCTGGGCATCGGCTGCACCCTCGGCATAAACAAGGGATTGATGCGCCGCTTCCGCATATACCGCGGGCTGCTGGAGTGGCACCTGAGGGGTTGCCCGGGGGATGAGGGATTAGCGGGCGGAAGGCTTGACCGCTAGTCCGCCGGACGGCTGGACGGCTAGCAAGCTAGACAACTGACTCGCTGGCATGCTGGCAAGCTGACTCGCCGGCACGCCATTTCACATTATGAAAATCGCGCTGATCAGAAAAGAGTATACGCTCAAATGGGGAGGGGCGGAAAGCTACGTGGTAAACCTTGCCCGGCTGCTGGCCGCCCGGAACCATGAGGTGCATGTCTTCGCCCATTCCTGGGATGTGCCGGCTGATCCCGGCATCACCTTCCATAAGGTGCCCATGCTTTCCTGGTGCTCTCCCTTGAAGAATCTCACCTTCGCCCGCAATGCCCGGCGCAAGCTCGCGGGTGAACAATTTGACATTGTAAACGGTTTTTCCCAGGTGTTCCCTCAGGATGTCTATCGCGCCGGTGACGGCCTGCACCGATGTAACCTGGAGACACAGTCGGCCGCCCTCCCGGCAAGAATCCTGAACCGGCTGAATCCGCGTCATCGGATCATCCTCTCCATAGAAAAACGGTTATTCAAACCCGACCATTTCATTTATGTCATTGCCAACTCGAATCTGTGCAAGCAACAGGTTCTTCACCACTACGCGGTTCCCGAGGACCGGGTCGCGGTCATCTATAACGGGGTTGATCTGAACCGTTTTAACCCCGGAGTGAGGGACAGGTACCGCGCGGCGGTGCGCACAAGACTTGCCCTGAATGATGATACTCGGGCCATGCTTTTTGTAAGCAGGAACTACAAACGAAAGGGACTGCGGCAGCTCATCGAAAGCCTGGCCCTGCTCAAGGCGGAAAGGGAGCGGATGGTGCTGGTGGTGCTGGGCCGGGGAAACCCCCGCCCCTATCAGCGTCTGGCCTCGCGGCTCGGCATCGCGGACCATCTTCGCTTTGTCGGCGAACAACAGGCGGTCGAGGAATATTACGCGGCGGGCGATTTCCTGATACTCCCTACACTTTACGATCCTTTCTCCAACGTGTGCCTGGAGGCCCTGGCCTGCGGACTTCCGGTAATCACCACCAGGAACAACGGGGCGGCGGAATTAATCCGGGAGGGGAAGAACGGCTATGTGCTCGAGGATGCCAACCGGCTGGAAGAGATGGCGGCGAAAATTTCTTTGATGCTCGCGGCGCGTGTCTGCGAAACCATGGGGGAACATGCCGCGGCAAGCGCGCGGCACTACACCCCGGAGGAAAATCTTAACCGGACCCTGACCATCTACGATGCGGCTATCGACTTCAAGAAGCGCTTCACTTTCTCGCATCAGAAGGGTATAATCGTCAGCCGTGAGGGAGAGGACCTGCTGGCGCAAAACCACCTCCTCGCCTTCGACGCGGTCATGGGCTGCAACCGCGGCACGACCGTCAAGCAGGTGCCGGGGCGGCGGTCAACCGTCAAGCTTGCGCTCAAAGACCGTAACGGTGAAGCCGGGGTGTATCTCAAGCGTTACCGCAGCCGCGGCATCCGCTGCCTCGCCGCCTCCCTGGCGGGGATTGCGCCGCGCGGGACGGCCATGGACGAGTGGAACAACATCCTCGCCTTTCACCGCTGCGGAATCCCCACCATGCTTCCCCTTGCCGCGGGAGCGCGCAGCGCCGGACCGGCGGCACGCGAATCGTTTCTCCTAACCCGGGAACTTGCGGGGACGGAGCGCCTGGATCACCACCTGCAACGGGAGATGGCCCCTCCCCTCTCCCGCCTTCAGGTAAACCGCAAGCGGCAGTTGCTCAAGCACCTCGCCGCGCTGGTCAGCCGCATGCATCGCTTGGGGTTCAACCACCGGGATTTGTACCTCTGTCACCTGTTGATAAAGAAAAACACGGAGGCCGACCGGATCGTATACATCGCCGATCTGCACCGCGTTGACCGGCGGCGGCGGGTGGGCACCCGCTGGAAGGTGAAGGACCTGGCCGCCCTCAACTACTCGGCTGATGCCCGGTGCATCACCAGGACCGACCGGCTGCGGTTCATGCGCCACTACCATGACGGTGACGAGTCCGACATCTCCCTCCGACGGTTTATCCGGAAGGTGCTGCGCAAAACCGAAAGGATCCGCCGGCATGACCGCCGGCGGCAGGGAAAACCGTCAGACCACCCCCTCACAGGAAACAGGTTATGCGAAAAGACTTTTTAGTGTTTGGAAGCCCCAGAATCGAGGAGGACGAAATCAACGAGGTGGTGGATTCGCTGCGCTCGGGATGGCTTTCCACCGGCCCCAAGGTCGGTCGCTTTGAAGCGCTTTTCAGGGAATACACCGGGGCGCGGCACGCGCTGGCGCTCAACTCCTGCACCGCGGGTCTGCACCTGTCCATGGTGATTGCCGGATTTAAGGCGGGTGACGAAATCATCACCACGCCGATGACCTTCGGGGCAACCGCCAATGCCATCATCCACAGCGGCGCCACCCCGGTATTCGCCGATATCAGCCTTCCCGGCATGAATATCGATCCGGAAAAGATTGAGGAAAAAATCAGCCCGCGCACCCGGGCCATCGTTCCGGTTCATTTCGCGGGCAGACCCTGCCCCATGGACGACATAATCGACATCGCGCGCCGGCACCGCCTCGTCATCATCGAGGATGCCGCCCACGCGCTGGAGGCGGTCTACCGCGGCCGCAAGATCGGCGCCATCGGCGACCTGACCGTGTTCAGCTTTTATGTCACCAAAAACCTGGTGACCGGCGAAGGGGGGATGATCACCACCGCCGACGACCGCTACGCGGAGATGATCCAAACTTACGGACTCCACGGCATGAGCAAGGGCGCCTGGAAACGTTACTCCGACGAGGGTTTCAAGCACTACCAAATCATTTTCCCCGGGTTCAAATACAACATGATGGACCTGCAGGCGGCCCGGGGAATGTGCCAGATACGCAAAGTGGGCGATTATCTCAAGCGGCGCGAGGCAATCTGGCGGCGGTATGACGACGCCTTCAAACACCTGCCCCTCGACATCCCGGCGGCGGCGGAAGCAGATACCGTCCATGCCCGTCACCTCTACACCATTCTGCTGCGGCTGGAAGAACTCAGCGCCGGCCGCGATACCATCCAGCAGGCGCTCCATGAAGAAAACATCGGCACCGGCATTCACTTCATCTCCCTGCATCTCCAGCCTTACTACGCGGAGCGCTTCGGGTTCTCCTACGGGGATTACCCCAACGCCGCGCATGTTTCGCAACGGACCATCTCCCTGCCGCTTTCCGCCAAGCTTACCGACCGGGATGTCGATGATGTCATCGAAGCGGTCGGCAGAGTGCTGACCAAGTATAAAAAGTGACCTCCCTTGAAAACCATGCCCCGGAACCAGCCGGCCTGGCGCGTCACAGCCGAATACCGCGACACCCTTTCACCCGCGGTGCTCAACCGCCTCATCAGGCGGGAAGGCGTTCGGCGCTCCCACCCGCGGCGGGAGCTTTCTTCCCGGACCGTCACCCTGCTGGAAACGGCGCTGCCGGAACTGCCCTTCCTGTACCTCAAGGAATACCGCTGCCCGAACTTCACGGACCGGGTCAAGCACCTGTTTGCTTCGCCGGCAGAGCGGGAAAGGCGCACCGCCCTGCGGATCGCCGAGCGCGGCATATCCACCTTTGAACCGCTCGCGCTCGGGACCCTGCGTCGCTTCGGCCTGCCTGTGGCAAGCTATCTCGTGTCGCGGGAAGTCGCCCACGCCCGGCCCCTCAAAGACCATTTCCTGGATCGGGGACACAACACCGATCAGGCGGGATGGGCGGCGGGGAAAGCCATTGCCTGCAGCCTGGCCGATTTTGTGAGGGAGCTGCACCGCAGAGGCATACTGCACCGGGACTTCCACTGGGGAAACATCCTTGTTGACGTGCGGGACCTTTCGAACATCAGGTGGTATCTCATGGACCTGCACCGGATACAACTGAAGCAGCGGCTGCGCGAGCGTGACCGGATTGCAAACCTTGCCGCACTGGGCACCGCATTCCGCCTAACCACCTGCAAGGCGGCGCGCCTGCGGTTTCTGACGCGGTACGCCCGGGGCGATGAGCGGTGGGAAAAGCGGATGCGGCATTTTGTCCGACTGATTGAGAACCGGTCGGAAAGCATCCTGCGGAAAAACTGGGCCCGGAAGGCTCGCCGGTGTACGAGGCAGAACAAATACTTCACATCCTTCAGCCCCCCCGCCTGCCGGGGATGGCGTGGCAGAGAACACTCCTCGCCGGAGCTTCTGGAACTGTTGCGGGACCCCGGTCGGGCGTTTTCATCGCCCGGCCGCCGCATGATAAAAAATTCCAACACCACCTCTTCCTGCATCCTGCCCCTGATACAAGACGGCGGAACCGCAGGCGTCTTTATCAAGCGCTACAACTACCAGAGCGCCCCCTACGCGCTCAAATATCTCTTCCGCAGTTCCCGGGCCAAAAGGACCTGGAAGGCAGCATACGCCCTGCTGGCAAGAGGCTTGCCCACCCCGGAGCCGGTTGCTTACGCGGAAAAGAGAACGGCGCGGGTGCTGCGGGAAAGCTTTTTTTTCTCCGGGGCCATTGCCCGGGCGGTTCCGCTCGCCGGACTCTTCCCCGCAGCGGGGCCGGGAACGCGAGATGCGCACCCGGTTGATAAGGCAGACCTCATCCGCCGGACGGCGCGGCTGGTGCGCATGATGCACGAGCGCGGCATATGGCACCGCGATCTGAAAGCGGGCAACATCCTGGTAGAGCAGACGGCGGGCAGCGGTATGCAGCTCTATCTGACCGATTTGGACGGTATCCGCGTGAAGGACACGGTCCGGCGCACGGAGCGGATCAGGGATCTGGCCCGGCTTCACCGCTCCCTCATCACCTCCCCTGCCCTTTCAGTGCGGGACCGGCATCGCTTTCTGCAATGGTATCTCGGTGCCGGCAGGCGAGGCGATACCACCCTTCGGGCGTATTGGGAAGAAATCAGGAGGGAAACCGCTAAAAAGCTTGCCAAAGTTGTGAAGAACCTATAAAGAAAATCCGGCAGGAGCGCATGCATGTGCGATTGATTCGCGGCGCAAAGCCGCCCCTACCGGCTCAGCGTCCTTGTTTATGTAATCTTTGCATTGAATGAAGGGTCTCAGAGTAGCAACAACCCCGAGGAGAAACCATGAACGTACCCATGCTTAATCTAAAACTTCAGTATGCCCGGATCAAGGATGAGATGCGGCGCGCGGTTGACGATGTCTTGGCAAGCCAGCAGTTTATCCTGGGACCAACCGTCGAATCGTTCGAACAGGACATTGCCCGCTACACGGACACGGCATGCGCGGTCGGCGTATCTTCGGGCACGGATGCGCTGCTGCTCTCCCTGATGGCGCTCGGCATCGGCAAGGATGACCTGGTGATCACCACTCCCTTCACCTTCTTCTCCACCGCCTCATCCATATCCCGCGTGGGGGCCATCCCCCTCTTTGCCGACATTAATCCGGTCACTTACATCATGGATCCCGCACGACTCGAGGAAGCCATCGTATCACTCCCGACGGAAAGGCGTCGCAGGCTCAAGGCGATTATGCCGGTGCATCTCTACGGGCAGTGCGCGGACATGGAGTCGCTGGCCGCGATAGCCGGCCGCCATGGGCTGCGGATCATCGAGGATGCCGCCCAGGCGCTCGGCGCATACCATATCAAGGATGGCGCCGCGCAGAAACAGCATGCCGGGAGCAGGGGTGATTGCGGTTGCTTCTCCTTTTTCCCGACCAAAAATCTCGGCGCCTGCGGCGAGGCGGGCATGGTGATTGCCGGGGATGAGACCCTGGCGGCAACATTGCGGAGCCTGCGGCACCACGGCTGCAGGTCACAGCGCGAGCAGTACTACTACGATGCCATCGGCATCAACGGCCGGCTGGATGCGCTGCAGGCGGCGGTGCTCAAGGTGAAGCTTGCGTATCTTGATGACTGGAACAACAAACGGCGATCAAACGCTGACACCTACAACCGGCTCTTCCTGGAAAGGAAGCTCGCCGCAAAGCAGGAGGAGGCGGGAGGAGCAGAAAATCCGCTGCAGCTTCCTGTTGAAATGAAGGGAAATTACCACATCTATCACCAGTATGTCATCCGCGCCCGCAATCGCGACGGCCTGAAGACATTCCTGGATCAGCGGGGGATCGGGTGCGGCATTTACTACCCGGTTCCCGTCCATCTGCAGCCCTGCTATGCCGGCCTGGGTTTAAAGGAGGGAAGCCTTCCGGAAGCCGAGAAGGCATCGCGCGAAGTTCTGGCGCTGCCCATCTATCCGGAGTTGACCCGCGATCAGCAGGAAGCGGTGGTGAACGCGGTGGCCGATTTTTACAGTGGTAAAAGCTGATTCCGGGCAGAAATCCCGAAGATCAATGCCTTACATGAATCGAGGGGCGACCGGTCGCCCCTACGCGTCAGATGCCATTGCCGCATTAACCCCCCATGCCTTTCGGGGCGCCGCGAAGTCTCAATCAGAATACATGCGAATTTTCCCCCGCACCTCAATCCTCTCCCCGGGAGACCGTGTCATAATCCCTGTTTTGTCATTTCGAGGAAATCCGAGAAATCCTATCCAATAATAAAATCCAGCCAAAGATATTTGAAATTTCGGTAGGAGCGCCTTCAGGCGCGATGCATTCGCGGCT
>CAYWLT010000085.1:0-11207 GCA_964459295.1 uncultured Thermodesulfobacteriota bacterium | reverse complement strand
AACGCGCACCTTCTGGCCATTGCCGTGTCCTGGGCGGAAGTGATCGGGGCCGGGTCGATCTTCATCGGCGCGGTGGAACAGGACAGCGCCGGCTATCCCGATTGCCGGCCGTCATTTTTCGATGCCTTCAGCCGGCTGGTGCGTGAAGGGACCAAACCGGAAACGCGGATCACCATCGAAACCCCGGTGATCAACCTGCGCAAAAAAGAGATTGTAACCCTGGGCACCACGCTGCACGCGCCCCTGCACCTGACCTGGTCATGCTACCGGGACAGCGAGCTGGCCTGCGGCCGCTGCAGCAGCTGCCTCCTGCGCTTGAAGGGATTTCGTGACGCGGGAATCGCCGACCCCATTCCCTATGCCGTCCCCGTCTGACCGCAAGGCATCTGCTCTACCTTAGTAATGCAGTTGGTTTAATCCAGCGTTTTGACATCCCGCGACTTGATCGCGGGATCCATATCTTTAAACCTTGCGCCATCGGAGGCGATGGGCTTCAACCCGTACCCGATGGATGGAGACTCAGATATCACCCTGTGTAACCGCTTCTACTGGGTCGTCTTTTCGTAATGGGAAAAATGCATGGAGAAGCTTCCCCGCCCCTGGGTCAGGGAGCGGAGGCTGGTGGGATAGCCGAACATCGGCTTGAGCGGGACATGGGCGTCGACGATGCTGATGGTGCCTTTCGCGCTGATCATCCCGATCTTCCCCCCCCGGGCATTAAGATCGCCGACCACCTCGCCCACAAATTCGTTGGGCACCACAATCTCAATGGACATAACTGGCTCAAGCAGCATCGGGCGCGCCTTTTGACAGCCCTCCCGGAGTGCCATCGAAGCGGCGACTTTATAGGCCAGCAGGGATGATGCGCCCTCCCGGAACGAACCGTTTATCAGGCATATCTCCATATCCACCAGAGGATACCCGGACAGGACGCCGCTTAAGGTTGCCTCCCGCGCCCCCTCTTCAACCGCGCTCCAGAACTGGGCCGGTATCCTGTCCTCACCGACAGCCGTGGTGAACCGTATGCCTTCTCCCCGGCCCAGGGGCGTCAGCCGCAACGCAACTTGGCCGAAATGGCTCTCGCCGGCAATTTCCCGTTCAAATTTTCCCTCCGCCACGGCCGTTTCGGCTATGGTCTCGCGATACACCACCTGCGGCTTGCCGACTTTCACCGCCAGGTTATAATCCTCCGCCAGCCGGGTCACGGCAACTTCCAGATGCAGCTCTCCCATGCCGGACATGATGGTCTGCCCCGAATCCTGATCAAATCTTACCTTAAGGGTTGGGTCCTCTTCAGCCAGCTTGGCAAGTGAAAAGGCCAGCTTTTCCTGGTCGGCGGTTGCCCGTGGCTCAACGGCGATGAAGATCACCGGCTTATATATCCCCATGGGCTCCAGCACAATGGGATGATCCACATCGGTCAGCGTGTCGCCGGTGGTGGCGTCCCGCAGTCCGGCCGCCGCAATGATATCACCCGCCCGCGCCTCCGCGATACGCTCCTTTTTATTCGCATGCAGCTTAAACAGGCGCGCGACCTTTTCCTTCGACTGCCGGGTGGCGTTATATACCTCCTCGCCGGTTTTCAATATCCCCGAATACACCCGGATGTAGGTGAGCTTTCTCCCCTCGTCCATGGCTACCTTGAAGGCAAGCGCCGAAAATGGATCCTCGCTGCTGCTGCGCCGGTTTTCCTTCTCGCCGCTGGCGGGGTTGACCCCTTCCACCGGCGGCACATCCTGGGGGGAAGGAAGATACTCGACGACGGCATCGAGCAGGGGCTGAATGCCCTTGTTGCGCAGGCCCGCGCCGCACAGCACCGGCACCACGCTCATGTCCAGGGTTGCCTTGCGCAGCACCTCCTTGATCTCCCCCTCGGACAGCTCCTGGCCGGCCAGATACTTTTCCATAACCGCATCATCCTGCTCCACGATGGCCTCCAGCAAAAGCTGGCGGTAGTGGCGGGCCTGATCCTGCAAGTCGGAGGGAATCGGCACCTGATCGAAGGCGGCGCCGAGGGTATCATCGCGCCAGATGAGCGCGGAGTTTTTAATCAGGTCTATCACCCCCTGAAAGCCGCCTTCCTGCCCCCAGGGAATCTGCAGCGCCGCCGGATGGGCGCCCAGTTTTTGCACCATCATCTCCATGGTATTGAAAAAATCGGCGCCGGGCCGGTCCATCTTGTTGACAAACGCAATCCGCGGCACCCGGTAGCGGTCAGCCTGGTGCCAGACGGTTTCGGACTGGGGCTCCACCCCTTCAACGCCGCTGAATATGGCCACGGCGCCGTCCAATATCCGCAGCGACCGCTCCACCTCGATGGTGAAATCAACGTGCCCCGGCGTATCAATCAGATGGATCTCGTGCTTAAGCCAGTTCAAGGTGGTTACGGCCGAGGAAATGGTTATGCCCCGCTCTTGCTCCTGGTGCATCCAGTCCATGGTGGCTTCGCCGTCATGCACCTCGCCCAGCTTGTAGGAACGGCCGGTATAAAAAAGCATCCGCTCGGTGACCGTGGTCTTTCCTGCGTCAATATGTGCGATGATGCCGATGTTTCTGATGGTTGATAACCTGGACTTTGCCGCCATCGCTTTCTACCGGATAAGCGTTTTATCCGCCGTAAACGGGCTCCGACAATCGATGTGGCCGGCCAGCGTGTCAATGCGCTTGCCGTCCACCAGGATGCCCACTTTCTGCACCTCGCGGAAATTGAGGAGTACGGTGTTCACAATCGAATAGATGGTCATCAGCTCCGCGGTGCTTCCCCCGGGATGAGCCGAAACGAACGAGGGGCTGAAGTTGAGCCAGACCACCCGGTCGCCCTCCACCCGCACCCCCTGCAGCTCGACTTCCGTGGGGATGGTGCGGGTCAATGAGCCGCGGGGCCCCCGCAAGAGTTCCCGCACCGCCACCTCGATGCGTTCTTCAAGGGATGCGGGTGTCGGCGCGGACCGCCGCTCGGCAATCAGACGCTCACCCTGCGCGTCGGAAAAGTAGAGGCGCAGGGTGCCGCTGCGCGGCTTTCGGTATAAGTCCCGGACACGTTCCTCCGGGTATCTGCCGACCGCGCCATACCTGAGAGTTAGGTAAGCTGCGGCGACGGCAATGAAGATGATGACGGTGATGACCGTCCCCCAGGGCTTTTTCCCGCGGGCACCTTTCCGCTTACCCGGGGTTGCCGCCTTTCCCCTGCGTCTTGCCTGTGCCACCGGGGTCTTACCCTTTCCTGCGGGTTGAACTATATCTCGACCTGCTTCACTTCTTCCAATTCGCTTCCTAAAAAGCGCGTTCCCAGGCGCATAAATCGGTCGGGCGCATCGGTGACAAAGAAGCGGGGAGGCGCCCCGCCTTCGCCCTCCCCAATCAGGCGCATCTCCTGCAAAACACCGAACACTTCGCGCGCCGTCTCCCGGGCCGAATCAACCAGCAGGATATCGGCGCCCATGTAGCGCGCGATGGTGTCTTTGAGCAATGGATAATGCGTGCATCCCAATACCAGGGTGTCAATGCCCTGCTGCTTGAAGACGCCCAGATAGCGCCTGGCGGCGAGCGCTTTCAGCTCCTCGAGACAGGCCTCATCGTCCGCCGTATCCCAGTTCTCCTCCACCAGCGGCACAAAAAGGGGGCAGGATCGGCTCAGCACCTCAATCCCCGGGTCAATCCGCTTGATCTCCGCCGCATAGGCGTTGCTCCGGACGGTTGCCTCGGTGCCGATGATGCCGATGCGCTTGATGCGCGTGGAGCGGGCAGCCTGCCGGGCGCCGGGTCCGATTACCTCCACAATGGGAATGGAAAGCTTCTCCTTCAAATAGGAGGTGGCGTTGGCGGAGGCGGTATTGCAGGCGACAACCAGGAGCTTGATCCCCTGCTTGACCAGAAAGAGCGCATCCTCCAGGGCGTATCTCCGGATCGTCTCGGAAGACCTGGTCCCATAAGGCACACGGGCGGTGTCCCCCAGGTAAATGAGCCGCTCATGAGGCAGCATCCTGCACAGTTCCTGCAAAACCGTGAGCCCGCCGATGCCGGAATCAAAGATCCCGATGGATTTTTCCACCGTGTCCCAACCTTTGTTTTATATCAATTTTTGTGTTAGATGCGCTGCGCTTAAGAGCAGGATAGTAGGGTATCAGCCCATAATTGTCAAGCAGTTTACCGGCCGCCGGCCCGGCGGGCGCGGCGCGGTAAAATTATTTGCATAATCAGCAGGGCTGTACTAATATCCTGCCGCCGGTACGCATGACCGGCGAACTGGCGAGCAGCAGGGCTACGGGGCTTCCGGCACATTTTTATAAAAACCTGCTCACATCGATGCAGTTAAATTCGAGGACACCTCTCGGCGATGAACGCTGTCGGTTTTACCACCACCATACCGCTGGAGATTCTTCACGCCGCGCGAAGGATTCCGGTTGATCTGAACAACCGCTTCATCACCCACCCTGACCCCAATGGCCTGCTGAGGAAGGCGGAGCGCGACGGCTTTCCGCGGAATGTCTGCAGCTGGATCAAGGGCATCTATGCCGTGGCTCTCCAAGCTGAGGTCGATGAGGTCATCGCGGTAACCCAGGGGGACTGCAGCAATACCCAGGCGCTTATGGAAATCCTGCAATGGCGGGGCGTCAAAACCGTTCCATTTTTTTATCCCTATGACCGCGACCGCCGCTTCCTCTCTCTGAGCTTGGAAAAGCTGATGCGTCATTTCTCGGTAACCGACGAACAGTGTTTCGAGGCAAAGGATGCGCTGGACAGGATTCGCCGGAAGATCCATCGGATTGATGAAATGAGCTGGAAGGAAAACACCGTTTCCGGCTGGGAGAACCACTACTTTCAGGTTTCAAGCAGCGACATGAACGGGGATTGCGCCGCGTTTGAAGAAGCGGTGGACCGCTTTCTCGATTCCTTACCCGGGCGCCGGGCCTGGGGGGAGGACATACGCCTGGGGTACATCGGGGTTCCGCCCCTGATCAGCGACCTGTACAGCTTTATCGAGAGCCTGAACGGACGGGTCGTCTTCAACGAAATGCAACGCCAGTACAGTATGCCCTACCCCACGCGTTCGCTGGTGGAGCAGTATCTCCACTACACCTGCCCGTATGATATTTTCAGGCGCATCGATGATATCAAACAGGAAATCTCCCGGCGCCGGATTGACGGACTGATTCACTACGTGCAGTCGTTTTGTTTCCGCCAGATCGAAGATCCCCTGATTAAGAAATCCTTCACCCTCCCCGTCCTGACCATCGAGGGGGAGCATCCGTCGGCCCTGGACAGCAGGAACAAAATGAAAATTGAGGTGTTCATTGAAATGCTGCGCCTGCGCAAGGCCAGGCCCGCCTGATGAGCGCCCTTCCGAATCACCGACGGTCGCGTAGCAGAAACGTTTGTGCAAGTGCGGTGCAGAGGCGTATTGTAGGGGCGTATGGCAACACGTCCCTACGTACATTGATTACACAGGGTAGCCGCAAGCTTCAGCTTGCGCTTTCTTTGCGCATTATCTTCCTTGCTGCACGCAGAATGAAATGCCATGATTTATTGAACGCAGGCTTAAGCCTGCGGCTACATATTCGATACGCAGGGGCAACCGACCGATTGCCCCTTACAATGAAGATATCATTTGCGCGGTAGATAAATGCGCTGCCGGCTGGTGCGGGCGCTCATTCGTTGCCGATGAGCCGTTCCACAAACCGCATATCCAGCCGATCCCTGACCAGCTCGGCCAGCCGATTGAGCTGCTCTTCCTTGAAGGCGGCATATTGAAGCCGCGCCGATCCGGCGGCAGCGCCGGCTTCTTCGCTCTTCAGCCCATCAATGAAACGGCGGCGAAATCCGTCATTGTCAAATATGCCGTGAATGTAAGTTCCCCAGGTTCTGCCGTCCCGTGAAACCGCCCCGTCATGGCGCAGACAGGCCTTCCCTGAACGGCGGCGGATCAGAAAGCGGCTTGTCGCTCCGCGGAGCACGGTCTTCCCCGCATGGATTTCATATCCTTTGAGCCTTTCTGCGGGGCGTCCGCCCCCACCCGGCGCCATCTCCTCCGCTTCCACCTGATAAGTATCCTTGCGCCGCAGGAAGCGGGTTTCCATGGAGAGCAGCCCCAGACCCTTTACCGTTCTTCTGCCGCCCTCCACTCCGTGCGTGTCACTGATCAGATTTCCCAGCATCTGAAAGCCGCCGCATATTCCAACAATGATGCCACCGCGTTCATGGTGGCGCAGGATTTCCGCCCCGCACCCGCTTTTCATCAGCCAGGAAAGATCGGCAATGGTATTCTTGCTCCCCGGAATAATGATTGCCGTACAGGCACGCAACTCCTCAAGTCGTTGAACATACCGCACCGCAACATCCGCTTCCCCCTCCAGGGGTTCAAAGTCAGTAAAGTTGGAAATGTGCGGCAGCCGTATGACGGCGATGCTCACCGCCCCCGGCGCTCCCGAACGCTTCCTGTCCTCAAGCGACACGCTGTCCTCATCGGGTATGACAATGTCTCTGAAAAAGGGAATGACTCCCACCACCCTCACCCCGGTTTTCCGCCTGAGAAAAGTCAGGCCCGGGGTGAGCAGTGAGGCATCGCCGCGAAACTTGTTGATCAGAAATCCCCTGATCATCTGCTTCTCCCGCAGGGAAAGCAGTTCCATGGTGCCGACCAGTGATGCAAAAACGCCGCCGCGATCTATGTCCGCCACCAGCAGGACCGGCGCGCGGGCCATGGCGGCTACGCGCATGTTGACGATGTCGTTCCTTTTGAGATTCACCTCCGCCGGCGATCCCGCCCCTTCAATAATAATCAGATCATAGAGCCGGGCCATCCGGGCATAGCTTTCCTTGACCGCGTTAAATGCCTTCATCTTGAAGCGGTGATAGGCGACGGCGGAATAGATTCCCACCACCTTCCCCTGAATGATCACCTGCGCAGCGCAGTCGGTCTGCGGCTTGATCAGGACCGGATTCATGTGCACCGACGCTTTGATGCCCGCCGCCTCGGCCTGGACCGCCTGTGCCCGCCCGATCTCGACCCCCTCCCCGGTCACAAAGGAATTGAGGGCCATATTCTGCGCCTTAAATGGTGCAACCCGGTATCCCTGCTGCCGGAAAATCCGGCACAGGGCGGTAACCAGCATGCTCTTGCCCACATGCGATCCGGTTCCCTGAATCATCAGCGCCTTGGCCACTGCTCCCACTCCTATTTTTTCTCGCCCGGAACCTGGTCGTCCTTGAAGAGACGCGATGCCCCTTCATTGGCGCAAAACTGCCCGCACATGGTGCAGGTGCGCGCGTCGGCGGGCTGCCGGCCTTCCCGGAAATTCCGCGCGTCCCCGGCATACAGCGCGCAGCGGAACTCCCGGCGGATGCGGTCGTGGTCGCCGCCCACGCTCAGCTCCATCAGCGTATCGGCACCGCATTCCTCGGCGGTCCGCGCCTTACGCAGCTCAGCCTCAATGTCAATAATATCCGATGAGGTGCCGATGCTCGCGTTCACCTTGGTGGACAAGCCCTTGCCGATGCCCGCCGGAAAGCACTTTCCGCCGCGGGCGCCGGCAACCACGATCTTGACCTCCCCAATCATCGCCCGGACATAGTCCGGCGTCACATCCTCCTTGCGCGCTATCGCTTCCATCTCCGGCGATACCACGCCCGCAGCGCCGGCATTGCAATAAAAACCGCCCTGTTCCTCCACCGGCTTTAATGCAACCGCCACCGTCAGCAGGCGGCTGACGGCGGTGCCGTCAGCGCCCGCTTTCCTTGCCGGCTCCTCCGGATCTCCCGCACCCTCCTCCAGCAGATTGAAGATCCGGAGATGCAGGGAGGCAAAGAGCACCTGGGATATCCGGTAGCCCAGCGCGAGTCCGGTAATATATTCTCTCTCCTCAGTCATAGTTCCCCGCCGCGCTCTCCTGACCGACCCGGGCAACGTCGGTTAGCAGCTGGTCAATATATGAAAGCGATTCTTCAATAAAAAGCACCGCCGGCACGCCTCGGCTTCGGAGCATGGATAAAAGATAGCCCGACATCAGCGAGGAAGAAAGGGGCGTATTCGCGACCGGGTTAAAATGGAGCGCGGATCGGCCCCGCGGATGTTCGAGCAATAAAACTTTCATACACTATTATCTGTTCCCGGCACCCCGGCGGCATGATTCCACGAACCGGTGTGCGTAATTCAGATTTGAGCCAAAATGGAGATGTACGTACTGGGCAAGCACATTCTTATACCGGAATCCGTCCCGGAATGCCTTACCGGATGTGGCCTTGCTGACGCTGAAGGCATCGCCTTTCACTGGACCATCGCCCTCAAGCGACGAATATCTGAACTGGTGACCCCGCGCGCATTCACCCCGGCGGGCAATTATGGTATCCCGCACCGCCTTGACGCTATGGTAACCGAGATGAGTAAGCCGCTGCTGCATTATCGTGGTATAAGGGAAGATGCCCACCATTTTATGCGCTCGCCCGGCAAAGGTTCGTATTCCCGTCCCCAGGTACATCAATCCGCCGCATTCCGCGTAGATGACACCGCCCTCCTCGGCAAAACGCATGATCTCCCGTCGCATGCCCCGATTTGCCTCAAGTTCACCGGCAAATACCTCGGGATACCCGCCGCCGATATAGATACCGTGAAGGCGCGGAGGAAGATAGCGGTCGCGAAGGGGGCTGAAGGGCACAAGGGTCGCACCCATCTGACGCAGCATATCCAGGTTATCCTGGTAGTAAAAAGAAAATGCCCGGTCACTGGCGAGGCCGATACGCACCCGCGGGATCACGGGTGGCGCCGCGGCGTCATGACGTCTCGCTTGCATTTGCCTCTTTTGAAGCGATGAGCCGGTTCGGAGCAGCAAGTCCAGGTCGAGAGATCGTTCAAAGAGCGCCGCCATACGATCAATGAATCGTTTTTTTAATCTCACTTCCTTTGCGGTCACCAGACCGAGGTGCCGCCCGGGGATGGTGATGGAGACTTCGGCGGGCAGGCAACCGACGACCGGCGTGCCGCATCGCTCGGTGATGATCGACGTGAGACGTCTGAAATGATCGGCGCTTCCCACCCGGTTGAGCACCACACCCGAGAGCATTACATCCCGGCGATACGTTTTGAACCCGTTGATCAAGGCCGCCACGCTTCCCGACATGCCCCGCGCGTCCACCACCAGCAGGACTGCCGTTTTCAACCAGCGCGCAATCTGCGCGGTGCTGCCCTCATCGTCGGATGCGATGCCGTCAAAAAGCCCCATCACCCCCTCGACCACCGCCACATCCTTTCCCTCGCAGTGATGCCTGAAGCTCTCAATGGTATATTCCCTGCCCAGCATCCAGCCGTCCAGATTCCGCGAGGGAATCCCGCACACCGCCTGATGATGGCCGGGATCGATAAAGTCCGGCCCGACCTTGAAGGGCTGGACGGCAAGCCCCCGCCGTTTCAGCGCGGCCATGATGCCCAGGGCAACGGTGGTTTTCCCCACCCCGCTGTGGGTACCGGCGATAATCAGGGCCTTGGTCGGCGCGGTCATTTTCCTCCCACAACCTGCTGAAGCGCGGCCAGCAGCCGCCGGTTATCGCTTCGCCGCTTCACCGCCACCCGGATAAAGCGATTGCCCATATCCCGGAAGGAGCGGCAGTCCCGCACCAGGATGCCCTGTCGCGCCAGCTTCTCGTAGAGCTTAGCGGATGAGAGCCCTCCGCGGGTTATCTTCACCAGGAGATAGTTTGTCGATGAGGGCCGGGGCTGCAAACCGGAAATTGACTGCAGCCGTGTAAAAAGATAATCCCTCTCGGAGTCCACAAAGCGTCTGGTCCGGGCGGCAAACCGTTCATCCGCCGCGCAGGCAACGCCGATCTTCTGAGCCAGCGCGTTGACCGTCCATGGTTCCTTATAGCGGTTCAGTTGCTTCAGCAACGGGGTCGAGCCGACAAGATAGCCGAGGCGAATACCCGGTATGCCGTAAAACTTGGTCATCGACCGCAGCAGCATGAGATTCTTCCGCCTCCGGATGTTGCCGACAAGGGAATGACGCGGCGAAAAATCCACAAACGCCTCATCCACCACCGCCAGCACTCCTTTTTTCTCGGCCGCGCCGAGAAGGGCGCAAAGCTCATCCTGGTCCATCAGCGTCCCCCCCGGATTATTGGGATTGCCGAGAAAGAGCATATCCACCCGGTGGAGGAGGGCGAGTACCTTCCCGAAGGGCACCCGGAACGGTTCCGCTTCTTGCAGGGGAACCGAACGCACGGCGCATCCCGCCGCCAGCAGGCTCCTTTCATATTCCGAAAACGCGGGGACGAGAACCAGCGCCCGGCGGGGCTTGAAGGCGCGGGGTATCAGATAGATGAGTTCGGTGGATCCATTGCCCGCGACGATGTTCTGGGGCGCGCATCGCAGCGATGCGGCCAGCGCTTCCCTGAGCTCGCCGCACCGGGTATCGGGATATGAAGCAAGGAGCGATGCCCCGTGCCGGAGGAGCGCGCGAGCGGCGGGAGGGCATCCCAGGGGATTAATGTTGGAGCTGAAGTCGAGAATGGCGCCTTCTTCAAGCTCATAACGCCGGCTGATTTCCCGGAGATTGCCGCCGTGCACCTGGATCATGCCAGCGCTCCCCGGCAGAGCAGACAGAGCAGCAGCATCAGCGCTGAGGCGCAATACATCATCTCCACCGCCTCCCTGATCGACTGTCCGGTCAGCGGTTGTTTCTCCTCGCCCAGCCGGGCGGTATGGCGCAGCACGCCATGGTAAGAAGATCGCCCGCCCAGCTGCACCCCGAGGGCGCCGGCCATAGCCGATTCCGGGTATCCGCTGTTGAGACTGGCATGCTTTCGCGCATCCCGGCACATGATGGTATATGCGCCCCTCCAGTCCCGGCGGGTGATAAAGGCCGCGGCCACCATCAGCAGGCCGGTCAGGCGGGCAGGGAAAAAATTGGCCGCGTCATCGCAGCGGGCGGAAGCCCAGCCCATGGCGCGGTAGCGCCGGTTTTTGTGCCCCACCATCGAGTCCAGGGTGTTCACCGCCTTGTAGGCCATCCCCAGCGCCGGGCCGCCCAGCGCCAGGTAGAAAAGCGGCGCGACCATGCCGTCGGAGGTGTTTTCCGCCACCGTTTCAACGGCGGCCCGGACCACCTCCTTCCGACTGAGCTCCGCGGTGTCCCGGCCCACCACCATGGCCAGGCGGCCCCGCTCTCCCTCCCCGTCCCCGGCCGCAACGCAGGTACGCACCGCTTGCTCCGCATCCC
>CAYWLT010000084.1:0-11251 GCA_964459295.1 uncultured Thermodesulfobacteriota bacterium | reverse complement strand
ATTCCCTGATCAAGTCGGGGAATGACAAGAAAATGAATAATTAGAGGTTCCCTTAAGTTTTTAAAGGCATTTGCCGATGATTATCAACGGATGGCACCGCCGGTACCGTATCCCTTGAATAGGATGCGCAGGAAATCAAATGACGCTTAGAAAAGTTCTCATCGTTGATGACGATCCGGATGCCCTGGAGTGCCTGCAGATTCTTCTGGATGAGGAGGGCTACGCCGTGCAAACGGCGCACAGCAGTCACGAAGCCCTGAAAATCATCCAGTCCTTCTCCCCTGAAATAGTACTCTCCGATTACATGATGCCGGGGATGTGCGGCGTGGAGTTGCTGCACAAAATAAAGGAGCACGTGCCCACGGTGGTGCCGATTCTGATTACCGGGCACGCTGATCTCAAGATTTCAATCGGCTCCATCAACCAGGGGGAAATCTACCGGTTCCTGCTCAAGCCCTGGCAAGCGGATGAGCTCAGGATGACCGTGCGGACGGCCTTGCACTATCATGATCTGCTGCTCGAAAATGAAAGGCTCACCAACACGGTTAAACGGCAGTCCAACCTGCTGGAGGATATAGAGAAAAAATATCCGGGGATTACAACCATTAAAACCGAAGAGGACGGCACCATTCTCCTCGAGGATGAGGATTTTTCCGACACGCTGCAAGCCCTTCTGGTAGAGGAAGAAACCATCGGCAGAAAACAGTAAACACCCTTACCGGGCATGGTGCCATGGGACAAAAAAAAATCCTTGCGGTGGATGATGAGGCAAGGATCCTGGGCTTGATTGCTGATATTTTATTGAGCAACGGCTATGAGGTAGTCACGGCCAAAAGCGGCGGCGGGGCCATTAAAAAAACTAAAAAATACCGCCCCGACCTGATCATCATGGACATTATGATGCCGGACCTGGATGGGGCCGAGACGGTAAAAATACTGCAGGAAAACCCTGCAACCCGCGACATTCCCATTCTGTTCATTTCGGGGATTCTTATCAGGGAGGAAGGCACGCTGGAAACCAATTTCAAAGTGGGGGGAATTTCATACGCGGCGCTTGCGAAACCGTTTGATACGCAAGCGCTGCTCTCGGCCGTGGGCAATCTGCTCGACGGCTAATTTTTGCCGGCCTTCTGCTTCCTGTCTTCCGGTGCGACCTGTCCGGCCGCGATTTCACGCAGCGCGGTTACGATGTTCTCATTTTTACAGGCAACCGTCCGACGGGAACCGCGGTTTAACTGCCGCACCCGCTGGGCCGCCAGGTGAATTATCGCAAAGCGGTTATCCACCCGGGTTAAGCAATCCTCAACCGTAAGCCGCGCCATCTGTTTTCCCCTTTCTTCTGTGGAGTATAATCCGCAGCAATCCCGCCCCGCATCCGGGGGCATGAGGCGTCACCCGCCGTCCACGCCCGGCTCATTGCCTTCGCTGCGGCCCACATCTTAGCGATTATTATGAAAATGTCAAGCAGTATTCTTTATCAGCGATGACCCGCTCATGCTTTTGGGCGATCCCCGTATCTTCAGCCGGGAATCGATGCCTGGGGCACATCCATGCGCGCCGCCGGCCGATCTGAAGCCTCCCGCAACGATAAAAACTATTTATTGCTTTAGCCGGGCTACTTCTGTATTATGAATGCCGGCAACACAGCCGATGCCATGCTGCGGCGCCCCTTTGCGCACGCGGCGGATGCGGGCCGACATTTTCAGAAAGGAACATGCAATGAACGGAAAAAAGCTTTTACGCCTGATCATCGCAGCGATGAGCTGCGCCAGCCTTTTATTCCTCGCCGCTCCGGTACCGGGCGAAGAAGCATCAACCATGAAATACATGGTCATACGCCTGCTGGCGGACGGCATTGAGCCGTCTCAGGCAACCATCTCCCAGGGCACCGTCATTATCTGGGTGAATGAGTCACATGAAACCGCTCACATTCAATTTGCCAATAAGGCGATGTCGGCCACCTACCTGAACGGGTCACCCGTTTCCGGCGGGCAGATCGAACAGGGGATATCGCTCAACATCGAGTTCGGCAAGACCGAAAGCCTTTGCCTGGTGCAAAAAGGCGAATTCAGTTACACGGTTAAACGGGGAACCACCGGCATAACCGGCACCATAACCATCAGATAAGTTGTCTGCCGCGGGGGGAAACCCCGGCGGTCCATCACCATCACCTTCAGGTGAGGTATCCGGCATTGCCTATACCGAAATGCGCCGCCGCCATCCAGACGGTCTGCCGCATGCTGCTGCTGGCGTGTGCCTTTGCCTTTTGGCCCCGGCCGGCGGCGGCGGACATGGTCGGCGAGTCGGCGCCCGATTTTTCAGCCAAAGATGTCACCGGCGCCGTGGTCTCGCTTTCCCAATACTCCGGCAAAACGGTGATGCTCTTTCACTTCAATGTCTACTGCCATACCTGCCGCGAGGAAGTGCCGCTGATCAACACCATCCAGCGCAATAACCGAGACCTCAAAATAATCGGCATCGCCATCGGCAACGACACCAGGGAAGTCCTCGATTTTCAGCGGGCGTTCAAGCCTGAATTCACCCTGATTCCCGACCCGCAGCAGGAGCTTTACAAAAACTTTTACATCTATACCGTCCCGCTTGTAGATGTCATCGACACGGCCGGGACCATACGCTACCGGGGTAAAATCAGCGATTACCAGGCCTTTCAATCGACCATGCATGAAATTATGCGGGATAAAGCCCTGGTGGGGTGCGCTCTCTGGAACACGGCGCCCGATTTTACCCTCAGCGGCACCTCCGGCGAAACCTTCCGGCTGTATGACAGCATCGGCCAGAAGCAGATGCTGATCACCTTCATGTCGGTCCATAACCAGACCGTGCACCAGATGGTTGAAATCATGAAATCGCTGTACAAGCAGTATTCACGCGAGGATCTGACCATCATCCGCATCGCGGTCAAGGACAGCCCCGAGTCGGTGGAACAATTCAGGCGGAAATATCACGTCACCTTTCCGCTGCTGCTTGATGCCGACGGTAAAGTCGCGGCGATGTACGGCGTTACTGCCATACCCAAATCATTTATCATCAACAAAAAGGGCGCCGTTCGCTATGTCAGCGGTCAGCTGTCGCTGACCACGCTCCTGCCCATACTCACCAAGCTCAAAAGCTATTTCAGAGAAGAGCTTCCCGAAGCGGAACGGATGAAGTATATTCAGGCGGCTGCCCCCGGGGTGCGGACGTTCGACAAAATCACCCTGGGCAATACCATGCCGGTGTATATCGGCAGCTCGGCAAGCGGTGAAAAAATTCTCGTGCGCGAGGTGTTCAAGGATGTCCTCTGTGACGTCTGCACCAACGTGCATTTCGTCTACGCCTTCGACCCGGCCGGCAAGATAAAGAACATCGTTCTGATTGAACCAATTGATCTGTACGGCGTGCCGATCGATTCGGATGATTTTTTGCGAAATCTGATCACGCGCGCCGGCGCCAAGCTTCCGCTGACCCTGCGCCAGGACGTGGATGCGCTGAGCGGCGCAACCCAGTCGTGCAAGCTGATCGTTGAAGGCCTGAATGAAACCCCGGCCATAGTCGACTCACTGAAGACGTTCAGGGACATGCTGCTAAAAATGCCGGAGTAATAATGTTCCCGCGACGCCGGCCGCGGGATTTCGCGCCAGGAGAGAACATGGGAGATAAATGCTTTGAGCTCAATCCGGGGTGCATGGCCCGGGCGGAAGGCGACGCCCGCAAACCCTGCCCCGCCTACGAGCGGCAGATCGGATGCCACGAGATGGATTGGAAGCCGATGTACGAAAACCTCACCGCCGAACAACGCAGGCAGATGCGCCGGTGGATGCAAAGCCACTGCCCCGCCTGCCCGGCATATCCCGGCCACCGGACGATCATAGACGCCAAGATCGCGGCCATGTAATCCAGGCATTTCATGCGCAACGCCCTCTCCAAGCCGCCAGGCCAGAGAGGGCGCTGTTGTTTGCTGTCGCTTCCCATCCGCGTCCCGTGCTGATCCCCGATAAGCCCTATTCAAGCTTGAGGGCCAGGGAGGCGGCATAGGTTTCGGAGGAGCTTATAGTGGTAAAAATAAAAAAGATGCCGTATCCTCCCAGGGTGTCGATTACCGCCGCATTTACCGCAACATCAGCCGGGGTTACGCCAAAACCCGGCACGAAGGCAGGCTCCGCAGGATATCCGAGAAGCAATATGCTGATGACGTCATGGGAGGTGTCCTTCTTGGTCAAAGTCGCCTTGAGCGTTCCCTGGCCCAGCGCCACAACGATGACCATGGCTCTTGCCTGTCCTGCCGTCATCTGAATCGTGGTGGACGAGCCCTTGGTCAATGGAACGATGCCCCCGCTGTAGGCATCGGCGGTCGGACCGGAAGCGGCGGCCTGTCCTGCACAACATACCGTGCCGGCAAAGAGCAATACACACACCGTTACTGCCGTGCAAATCCTGCTGTTCACGTTTCCTGCTTTCATTCCGCACCTCTCTTGATTGAATTAAAATTTTGGTTTCTTCTTATCAAATTACGGCGGTAGCTGTCAAGCATTTGTAAGGAGTTGCTGCCGGCCGATACCCGTACCCGCAACCTCATCCAGCAGGTTGTTGAAAAAGCGATTTATCGCAGGCTGTGCAAAAACATCCCCGATGCAAGGCACGCGAAATCCTGAGGGATGAGGCGTACATGCCAGTACGCTGCAATGACCAAGGATGAGCGTAACGCAGCAGATGGGTGTTTTTCAACCGCCTGCTAAAACTCGATGTGGAAGCGTGCGAGGAACACATCCTCATTATCACCATCGGCTTCCAGCACGTAGTCGTCAAATGAGATGTGGTTATAGTTGAGCATCACCCGCACCATCTCGTTCAGGTACCAGTTCAGGCCCAGGGTGAACCCCTTGGCACAGTCGGTATACTTGGTCCGGTTGGCATAGCCGTGATCAAAAAAGCCGTCGCTTAATCCCAGCCGCTCATACCGCGCCAGCAGCTGCAGCCCTCCCCACGTGCCGTTCTTGGGATCAAAAATCCGGTTGGGCCTGGTCCGCTTGAACACCGCCTGCGCCGGATCAAACTGCTGGGTCTCCCCGGTCAAGAAGTAGGCCAGCGAGATGTACTCGCCACTCATGGAAAGATCGTGGCTTTCCCCGGCGGGATTCTTCAGGCCGTTCAAATCCAGCCGCATCCACTCGCCCTTGATCGATAAGGGGCCCACCACCCAGGCAAATTCCGTTCCCAGTCGCTGTCTGCTGCCGTCGTGCTTCACCCCGTTGGTGAACTGGAAAAACTTGGTGTCCCCCGCGGTCTCCAGCTTGCCCTTGCTCCAGAAGGCGTCCGCGTCATCGGGATAGGTCATTTCCTCCTGACCGTAGGTGGTGGAAAATCCCACATACAGGCCCTTGAGCAGCAGGGACCTTTTCTTATAAAAGGGGGTCAGCCCGATGCGCACGGCTACATCCTTGTGGTCATCAACATCGCTTTCATTTGCCCGCACCCCGTTAAAGAGCCCCACGCCGTAGTGCAGTCCGACCGGAGTGTATGTACCGTGGAGCATGATCCCCTGATCCCGGTCCGGGGTCAGATTGTCCACCGGCAGCGATCGCTCCACAAAGTCTATATAGTTGGCGGAGGCCATCCGTTCCAGGCTGAACGGCTGCTTGAACTGTCCCACCTTGAACTGGGCATAGGGCACATAATTGACATTAATAAATCCATCTCTCAGCTCGCTGCTTCCCTTGCCGAAGTCGGGCTCAATTTTAAACTCGTAATATTTAAATAGCGTGCCCGAGAGGTAGATGCGCGCCCGGTTGACAAAAAACTGGTTGTTCTCCGGGTGGTCGCTGTTATACAACCTCATGTCCGCATCCACCCTCCCCCCGATTTTCAAACTGAAATCCTGGTCCGGCGTCTCAAGATAAAAACCGTTCTTGTAACCCAGCTTGGGCATCTTCTCTTCCCGGCCCTTAACTTCCGCCACCGCCTTTTTCTGATCCTCGATTACCTTTTTCTGTTCCTCGATCGCCTGTTTCTCCACTCCCAGCTCATTCTTTAAATCCTGATACTGCTGCCCGGTGATGATGCCTTTTTCCTGCAGGATGTCCAGGAGCTTATCGACGGTGGTTTTGGGCGCCTCTTCGCCGAGAGCGGGGACTGAGGCAGACAAGATGAGCAATACGCCTACAACCCATACACTACATTTTCCTTTCATTCGCATAAATTTGTCTCCAATTGATTCTGGATTCCCGCATGTGCGGGAAAGACCCGCCACGTTCCCGCGATGAATTGTGCGGGTGTCCGGATCACCCCGCCACGCACCGGGCGCGGCGGCTACAACGCATTCAGACCCCAGCGCACCCTCATTTCCCGCTCCATCAGGCCGAAGACCACTTTATCAACAATCAGGCCGAGCACCATAATCACCAACATCACCGCAAACATCTGGCTTATGTCGTTGAGTTCGCGACCCATCATCAGCAGGTGTCCCAACCCCAGGCTCACATAAAGCATTTCCCCGGCCATCAACGACCGCCAGGCAAAGGACCATCCCAGCTTCATGCCGGTGATGATGGAGGGCAGGGCCGCGGGAATAATGACGTACCAGAACCGCTTCAGACCCCGGGCGCCCATGGTGGAGGCCGCCCTGAGGTAGAGGGGGGGTATGTTCTTCACCCCGTCGTCGGTGGCCAGGGTAATGCAAAAGGCGGCGCCCATGATGACCACGAAATTGATGGCGTTTTCATTTAATCCGAACCAGAGCAGTCCCAGGGGAAACCAGCAGATGCTGGGCAGGCTGCGCAGCCCGTTGAGCAGTGGCCCGATGGTTCCATCCAGTATCTTAAAGCTGCCGATGCAAAAGCCGACTACGATGCCGAGCGCCAGCGATATGCCGAACCCCAGCAGGATCCGCTGCATGCTGACCCCGATGCCGATCAGGTATGTTGTATCGCACAACCCGGCGGCCAGGGTCCTGAAAACCTGGAGGGGAGAGGGAAACAGAAAGGCGGGCCATAAGCGCAGGCGGAAAATCCCCTCCCAGATCAGCAGCAGCAGAACATAAAAGAGCATGACCCTTACAGCGCTACGCATCGTGGAGCTCCTCTTTCAATACCGTTTCAATTTCTCCCCGCAGTTCCTGCATCACCATGTTGGTAACCTTGATCATCTCCAGGCTGCCCAGTCTTCTCGGCCGCGGCAGATCAATGGCGATATCCTTCTTGATCCGCCCGGGGCGCGCGCTCATCACCACCACCCGGTTTCCCAGGTATACCGCCTCGCGCACGTTGTGGGTGACGAACACAATGGTCTTTCGGGTGAGCGACCATATCTCCTGCAGCTCCGCCTGCAAAATTTCCCGGCTCTGGGCGTCCAGCGCGCAAAAAGGCTCATCCATCAGCAGTATGTCCGGATTGATGGAAAGGGCGCGTGCCAGCGCCACCCGCTGTTTCATTCCGCCGGATAGCTCGTGGGTATACGCATGCTGAAAGGCGGTAAGGTGCACCATGCGCAGAAATTCCTGTGCCAGCGCCCTTCTCTTCTCCTTGGGCACGCCCTTCATTTTCATGCCGAACTCAACATTTCCCAGCACGGTAAGCCAGGGAAAGAGGGCATGGTCCTGAAACATCACCACCCGGTCAGGACCCGGTTCCCGGATGGGGTGGCCATCCATCAGCACCGACCCCCTATCCGGCTGAGTCAGCCCGGCAATGATATTGAGCAGGGTTGATTTGCCGCATCCCGACGGACCGATAAGGCACACAAATTCACCCTTTTGCACTTCAAGCGAGATATCCTCCAGCGCCGGCACCCGGTTCTTCCTGCCGAGAAAGGTTTTGGACACGCCCGCCAGCCGCAGTTTCATGATCCGGTCCAGGTTCATCGAATCCTCATAGTCCCGGAATCGGCGGACGGTTCATTTCTCCAAGCACCGCCTGAAGATGGGAAAGGTCATAAATCGACGAGAGATCGGGCTTCTCCTTGCCCAGGAACCCCGCTTCAAATGCCCAATCGGCCGAGGTAAAGAGTGAACTTTGGATGGGATCATAGGTAATCAGCGTCCTTGAAAAAGCGTCTTCCAGGATCTGCCGGGGAAGGGACTTGCCGGTCAAGTTTTTTATCTCGTTATTTATGATGGTTTTTGATTCCTCCATATTGTTGTTGATCCAGTCCGTCAGCCGGACATGTGCCTTTATCCATTGTTTGACCAGATCCGGGTGCTTTCTTAAAAACTTTGTGCTGACGATAACGTGTGCGGTAACGAATTTCCCTTCCGGCCAGATATCCCGTTCATCAAGGAAAAGCCTCCCCCCTCCTTCAACCGCCAGTCGCGCCACCCACGGCTCCTTGGTCCAGGCGCCATCGATCTCTTTTTTCATGAAAAGGGTGAGCTGGTCAGGATTTGCCAGGGGTATTACCTGGACATCACCACCCTGTTCACTGATCACGTAGCCGTTTTTCTTCAGCCAATTACGGCAGGCGACATCCTGGGTATTCCCCAGCTGGGGGGTTGCTATCTTTTTCCCGTGAAAGTCCGCGGGAGATTGTATGCCGCTGTCTGATCTCACCACCAATCCCGCGCCGCCGCTCGCCGCCCCGCAAACAATTCTTAAGGCCTCCCCATTGGATTTAATGAAGCCGTTCACCGCGGGATTGGGTCCGATATAGGAAAGATCCAATTCATCGGCAAAAAGAGCCTCGATGGCGGAATTTCCGGCATTAAAAAGCTTCCAATCGATTTTTACATCGGGACCAAGTATCTCCTGAAAGGTTCCTTTCACTTTTCCCACGATGGCCTGGGAATGAACGATGTCAGGAAAATGACCGGCGCGTATGACCAAGGGGCCTTCCGATTTCTGCTTGCCGGTGCAGGCAGAGAGCGCAATGATGCAGAAAACAGACGCAAGCAAATTGATTTTTTTCATACCGTTCTCCTTGGTGAATGCGCCGACGTCGTTCGTCCATCGCTTTTTTACTTACTTAGCTGCGCATGCGGTGCCATAGGGGTTCAGCAGCGCACGGGGATGGGGGCTTGTACCGCCCCCGACAAAACCATTCAATCAATGATGCAATGCACCGGCCGGCCCTGGGGATATCAATCCAGGTAACCAAGCTTCTTTAACCGCTCCCGGATTTCCTCCATTCGCTCCTTTTGCTTGAGATGGATTTCCATCTCCTCCGCCTTGAGCACTTCGTTTAAGACATCCTCAACATAGCTTTCCACCGAAGAATAATGAGAATTTTCGATCTTTTGCTCAATTCTTCGCACAAGCTCCGCCGGCAAGATCACGGCCCTGGTTTCATCCGCCATGGGTTTTCCTTTTATAGATTGATCCGCTGTAAGCGGTTTTGAATACAATAAACACTCTTTCTTGCTTATAATAATACTATGATTGGAGTATTATAAGAGTACGTTTATTATTGTCAATAAAAATTTTATACTTTTTTTATATCCCTATTATTTGAATTGAACTACGGAAAAAGATATGCAAAAATCTTCTTGAACACGCATAAGCTGCCTTGGACGTATTTGCAATGTAGCAGTCAATGCCCGCGCTTGAAACCGATCAAGAAACACGAACGGGCGGTTGAAACGGCCCAAGGGGGGATGGGCTTTTTAGCCAAAAATCAGATTGGCGTTTATCAACAACCTGCCGGCGGGATGGAGAAATGATTTCCATGGCTCAGCAAAAAGGGAAAGTGCTTGTAATCGATGATCGGTCCAATGACGTTAAAATCATGACAACCGTCCTCGAGGGCGCTGGCTATGGGGTGGTAACCGCGACCCATGCCGCCGAAGGCCTGGTAAAGGCCCGGGGGGGGAACCCTGACGTCATCATTCTGAACATAGAAATACCGGGGGAAGACGGGACGCAAACCGCAAGGAATCTGCGCGACGATGCCGATTGCGCAATGATCCCCCTTATCATCCTGGCATCACTGGAGAAAGCACCCGCAGACCTTGCCGGTATCGAAGGCCCGCTTTCACTGCATGCCTGGGATGAATATCTGACCCGGCCCATTGACCCCGCAACCCTTCTCGGTTGCGTTGAGAAGGTGGTGACCAAGGCGGTTGCGAGCAGCAGGCCCCACAGCGTGCACGCCAGAAAAGAGGACACGACCCTCTCCCCCACCCCCAGTTACAGCACCTTAATCAGGGTTGAGATTGACCGAAAACCGGGAATGCTGGGGGCGGTGGCCACGGCCATAGGAAATGTGGGCGGCATCATCGGTGACGTCAACATTGTCAAGCGGACGCGTGAAAAGACCATTCGCGATATTACGGTAGACGCGCGGAACCACGAGCATGAGAAGCTTATTGTCACCACCCTCAACACCATTGAAGGAATCCGGGTCATTGAAGTAACCGACCGGACCTTCTTTGCCCACATCGGCGGTAAAATTGAGGTGGTGAGCAAAATCCCCCTGGATTCGGTCGACAAGCTTTCCATGGCCTACACCCCCGGCGTTGCCCGGGTATGCCGGGCCATCCAGGAAGATCCATCACGCGCCTTTCACCTGACCATTAAAAGGCGCACCGTGGCGGTCGTGAGCGACGGCTCCGCCGTGCTCGGCCTCGGTGACATCGGCCCGGAGGCGGCCATGCCGGTGATGGAGGGCAAGGCCATGCTTTTCAAGGAATTCGGCGGCGTCGACGCCTTTCCCATCTGCGTGAACACCAAGGACCCGCAGAGGATCGTCGACATCGTTGCCAGCATCTCGCCCGGCTTCGGCGGCATCAACCTGGAGGACATTTCCGCCCCCCGCTGCTTTGATATAGAGCGGCAACTCATTGATCGCCTCGATATCCCGGTCTTTCATGATGACCAGCACGGCACGGCCGTGGTGGTGCTGGCGGCATTAATCAACGCCATGAGAATTGTCGGCAAGAAACGCCAGAATATACGGGTGGTGCTCAGCGGCATCGGGGCAGCGGGGGTTGCCTGCAGCAAGATCCTCATGGCCGTGGGGGTTACCCGCATTATCGGGTGCGACCGGAGCGGCGCCATTTTTCGCGGCAGAAAAGAGGGGATGAACAGCGTAAAGGAATGGTACGCCGAACACACCAACCCGGAGGGATGCAGGGGCACCCTGCCCGAGGTGCTCAAAGGCGCCGATGTTTTTATCGGGGTATCGGCGCCCAGTCTGCTCTGCGCGGATGACATCAAGGGGATGGCCAAAGACCCCATTGTCTTTGCCATGGCCAACCCCACGCCGGAAATCATGACGGAGGAGGCGCAGCCCTATGCGAGGATCATGGCAACCGGCCGCTCCGATT
>CAYWLT010000083.1:0-11371 GCA_964459295.1 uncultured Thermodesulfobacteriota bacterium | reverse complement strand
AAGATGAAACCCCTTCGCCGTGCGGATGGGCGCGCTTACTTCGCCGGGCTTAAGTGAAAAAGCCGCTTCGTCGAAACCCGGCAGCATCTTACCCCGCTCCATATAGCCCAAATCCCCGCCCTTGGACGCCGTGGCCGGATCGCGAGAATATCGCGTGGCGAGCTCGGCAAAATCCTTGCCTTCATCAAGTTCCTTTTTTATCTCTTCCGCCTTCTTGCGCGCGGCTTCCTCCGCCTCCGCGCCGCCCGATGCATCCAGCGCAATCAGGATGTGCCGGGCCTTTACCTTTTTATCCTGGGCAAAACGGTCGATATTGAGACGGTAGAATTGTTCCACCTCTTCAGGCTCGATCCGGATCCCGGCCTCGTAGTCCCGGGGTTCAAATACGAGGCGTCTCACCCTTACCTGCTCCGGCACCCGAAAGTCTTCCTTGGTTTTTTCATAATAGGAGGCGATGTCCTCCTGGGTCACGGCAACCGCATCGTCATAGCGGGAGGCATCAATTTGTATGAAGGCCAGGTTTACCTTCTCGTTGGCCATGCGGTAGAGTTCGTAAAGTTCCCCGCCCGACAGCTTCGCGGTATTTTCCACGCTCCCCACCAGCTTGGCGATCAGGCTTCTCGTCTGCATCGCCTTCTCGTATTCGGCCGGGCTCATGCGGTTGGCGGCAAGCTGGCGGAGATAGAGCTCCTTGTCGAACCGGCCGTCCCGCTGAAAGGCCGGGGTGTCGGCGATCTGTCTTCTGATTTCATCCAGACCCACGGCAATCCCCAGGCGCGCCGCCTCCTGAAGCATGACCGTTCTCTCGATAATATCATCCAGGGCCTGCTGCCGCAGCTTTTGTATCTCCTCGTCGGTGAGAGGCTTGTTGTCGGAAAGGTTGCGCCTGAACATGAGCAGGTTCTCATAGGCCTGTTCATACTGCCGGCGGGACAGCTTTTCTCCATTGACCTCGGCGACGACGGTTGCATCTCGCTCCCGGTCCCCGCGCCAGCCGTAAAAAAAGACAAAGACAATGATGATGACGCCGAAGGCGATATATACGAACCACGACCTTGTCTGCTTGCGCATCCATCCCAGCACGGCGTAATTTCTCCTTTCGAAAAACAAGTGGGTGAGAAAGGTTGTGCTTCAAATTAAGAAGGGTATACTACCAAAAATTGCCTCAAAAGCAAGCGCTTTTCTGATTATTATTTGCTTGCATAAAAATTTTATTCTGTTACTATCAGCAGCTAAAAAATCACCGTGCAGGAACAGTTCCTGCGCTTCAGGCGGGGACGGACGCATGTCTGTCTGGGGAAAGCAATCATGATCGTTGACAGCCTGCTCGGGCTCTTCTCAAATGATTTGGCCTTGGACCTGGGAACCGCCTCCACCCTGGTCTACGTCAAGGGCAAGGGAATCGTTTCCAACGAACCCTCGGTGGTGGCCATCAGGCGGGATGCCCGAGGGACAAAAAAAATACTCGCGGTGGGCAATGAAGCCAAGAAAATGCTTGGCCGCACCCCGGCGAACATTGTGGCCATCAGACCGATGAAGGACGGCGTCATCGCCGACTTCGAGGTCACCGAAAGCATGCTCAGCTACTTCATTAAAAAGGTGCACAACCGCAGGAGTTTTATCCGGCCGCGCATCATCGTTTCGGTTCCTTCCGGCATCACCCCGGTGGAAAAGCGGGCGGTGAAGGAATCGGCCGAATCAGCGGGGGCGCGGGAGGTCTACCTTATTGAAGAGCCCATGGCCGCGGCAATCGGGGCGGGCCTTCCGGTGAGCGAGCCGTCGGGCAACATGATTGTCGACATCGGCGGCGGCACCACCGAAGTTGCGGTGATTTCTCTCTCCGGGATCGTGTTCAGCAAAACCGTCCGGGTGGCCGGCGACAAGATGGACGAAGCCATCGTCAACTATATAAAAAGAAAATACAACCTTCTCGTCGGTGAAAGAACCGCGGAGCTGATTAAAACCACCATCGGAACCGCCTACCCGGAAAAAGAGGTCAGCAGCGTTGATGTGAAGGGGCGGGACCTGGTGACCGGCGTTCCGAAAACCCTCGAGATCAATTCCGAGGAAATACGGGGGGCCATTTCCGGTCCGGTCAACAGCATCGTGGAAAGCGTTAAAACCACCCTGGAGCGAACGCCCCCTGAGCTTGCCGCCGACATCGTCGACCGGGGAATCGTTCTGGCGGGCGGAGGCGCGCTGCTCAAAAATCTCGACATACTGCTGCGCGAGGAGACGGGGCTGCCGATCGTGGTTGCCGAAAGTCCCCTGACCTGCGTGGTCATGGGTTCCGGAAGGGCGCTCGATGAGCTGTCGCTTCTCAAAGAGGTCGCACTTGACGGCTGACTTACCATCCATCCCGCTCAACCATGCATTCCTTCTTCAAGAAATACCAGCACTTCGTTGTTATCTTCTTTTTCATGGGCTGCGCGTTGATCGGCTATTCATCCACCCTTAAGGCAACCAGCGTTACCTCTCTTGCAACCAGAACCGTCCTGAGCATCTATGAGCCTCCCCTGCTCGCCTTCTCCTTCCTGCTCCGGAAAGCCCGCTCCTGCTGGGACAACTATGTTTCACTCCTCCGGCTGAAAGAGGAAAACCGGGAGCTGCGGCAATCGCTGACCCTGCTTGTCGAGCAACAGGTACATTCCCAGGAACTGGCCCTGGAGAACGCCCGCCTCCGAAATCTTCTGCTGCTGAAGGAGCGGTCGCCGGCACGGCTGGTTTCCGCGGAAATCATCGGGCGGGACGCGGTTGGATGGTTCAAGACCCTGCTCATCAACAAGGGACGCAGCGATGCCATACAAAAGAATCAGGCGGTCATCACCCATCAGGGCGTGGTGGGCCGCTGCATCGAAGTGGCCGACAGCACCTCCAAGGTGCTGCTGATCACCGACATCAACAGTTCGGTGGACGCCCTGGTCCAGCGAACCCGGTCCCGGGGCATCCTCCAGGGCAAGGGATCGGCGTTGTGTGAGCTGACGTTTATCTCGAGCGCCGACGATGTCGAGGTCGGGGACCCGGTGGTGACCGCCGGGCTCTGCGGGGTTTTCCCCAAGGGCCTATCCATCGGAACGGTTACCAAGGTTGAGAAAACCACACTGGGGCTCTTTCACTACGTGGAGGTGGAGCCGAGCATCAATCTCAACAAACTGGAAGAAGTTTCCATTCTCCTTCCCGAAGGCGGCTAGTGTGGCGCGTTCACCACTGCTTTGCGCATGAAAGGTCCCTTTGGATTGCGCATTTCGTGCTGTAGAAGCGGTCCGTGGCCAACGAGCCACCTATCAATAAGGGAAACTACAACCCGCTCCACGGGCCTTTGACCCGCATCATCGCACGGCCCTGCCGGCAGGCCCAACAATGAAGCATGCCCTTTTTTTATTGTGCACCGGGGTTCTGTTGATTTTTCTGCAGGCACTGCCCTGGCATTTCCTCCTGCCGAGCATGGCGGCACTTAACCTCTCGTTTGTTGTGGTGGTGATGGCCGGGTTCCGCGGCAATTCCCTCAGCAGCTGGTTGCTCGCGTTCGTGCTCGGTTTCGTGCTGGAATCCCTCTCCGGCAGCCCCCGGGGACTGATCTCCTTCACCAACCTCCTGGCGCTGGGCATTATCAGGATTCTGGGCAGCTTCGTTCTGTTTGAGCGGATGTTCTCACAGGTGCTGATCTTGTTTTTTCTCTGCATCGCCGCGGAGCTGACCTTCGCGACTGCGGCCGGGATGGCCGCTCACTACCCGGCCGCCGAACTGCTGGCCGCTGCAATGATCCGCAGCGGCATTATCACCATGTTGGGCATTCCCGTGCTGCTCCTCGACAACAAGACCGTTCGCGCCGGCGAGCGTTGATACCGCGGCAGGCACCATGAGAGAAATGCGATCAGAACATGATCTGGCATATGAACAAAGGGTGCAGACGAGAATACGCATCGCCTACTTCCTTACCCTGCTTGCCTTCGCACTGCTCTTTCTGAGGCTCTGGCTGCTGCAGCTCATCGAGGGGGACAACTACCGCAGACTGTCGGAAAACAACCGCATCCGCACCCAAATCATAAAATCGCCCCGGGGATGCATCCTCGACACCAACCACAAGGTGCTGGCCAGCAATCGCCCCTCGTTTGACATCTGCCTGGTCCCTCAGGAAACCGGCCGCGCCGCCGAGGTGCTTCAGGATCTGGCGGCACTGGTGCAGTGTGACGTCTCCCCGCTGAAGGAGAAAGTGCGCCAGGCCAGGGGACGGCCGCCATATGAACCGGTCAAGCTGCTCGCCGATGTGTCGCGGGATCTGCTTGCGTTGGTGCTGACCCACAAGCTTGATCTGCCCGGCATCGTTGTCGAAACAAACCCGGTACGCCATTATCCCTCGGCGGACCTTGCCTGCCACCTTCTCGGCCATCTGGGGGAAATCAGCCCGCAGCAGCTGCAGTCTCCTGCCTTCGCCGGATACCGGCCCGGCACCTTCATCGGCAAGTCCGGTGTCGAACAGATGATGGAACGGGAGATGAAGGGAACCGACGGCGGATATCAGGCCGAGGTTGACGCGACCGGCTACAAGGTCGACATCATGGGACGCGTCGATCCGGTTCCGGCACACAACATCATCCTCACCCTCAACGCCGATCTGCAGCAGGCGGCGGAAGATGGGCTGGCGGGAAAAACCGGAGCGATCGTTGCCGTCGATCCCCGCGATGGACGCATCCTGGCCATGGCCAGCAGCCCCCGGTTTGATCCCAATCTTTTTTCGCGCACCATCTCAGCCAGGGAATGGGGTGAGCTGATAAACAATCCGTCACGGCCGCTCATGAACCGTTGCATCCAGACCATGCAGCCGCCGGGGTCAACCTATAAGCTGATTACCGCCGCGGCCGCCCTGTCGGAGAAGGAGATTACCCCTGAATCCGCTTTCTTCTGCAGCGGCTCTCTCAACTTCGGTGCCCGGGCCTACCGCTGCTGGAGAAAAGCCGGTCACGGGACGGTGGCGCTGGAACGGGGCATTGTCGAGTCCTGCGACGTTTACTTCTACCAGCTGGGCATCATGCTCGGGCCGGACCGGATCGCCCGCTACGCCCGCGGCTTCGGTCTCGGCGATCTTACCGGCATAGGCCTGGACGAGGAAAAAAGGGGGCTCATACCCACCTCCGACTGGTACCAGCGCCGATACGGCATACCCTGGCAGCGGGGTGAAAGCCTCTCCATCGCCATCGGCCAGGGCGCCAACCTGGTCACACCGCTGCAGTTGGTTATGGCCTATGCATCGCTTGCCAACGGCGGCAAGCTCTATCAGCCGTTTTTCGTTGAGCGGGTGGAAACTGCGGACGGCAAACTGGTGAATCGGATTTCTCCCCAGGTGCGGGGAAACCTGCCGCTGGCCAGCGAAACCATCAAGCGCCTGAAGGAGTGTCTCTTCAAGGTGGTGAACACACCCTCCGGCACCGGAACCCGCGCGCAGATCCCCGGCGGGGACGTCTGCGGCAAGACGGGAACCGCTCAGGTCATAAATCTCGGCAGGGACAGCCGCTCCCCCCGGGACAGCCATCTGCAGGATCACGCCTGGTTTGTGGCCTTTGCCCCGAAGGACGTTCCCCGGATAGCCGTGGTTGTCTATGTTGAGCACGGCGGTCATGGGGGAAGCGCCTCGGCGCCTATTGCCAAAACGATTATTTCACGGCTTTTCGAACTGGAGGGCTCGGGTGTTTGACCGCCGGCTGGTAACCAGCTTCGACTGGGGTCTGCTCCTGCTGGCGCTGGTGCTGTCAGGCCTGGGCATTGTCAACATTTACAGCGCCGGATCGTTTTCCCTGAACGACTCGCCCGCTCCATTTTTTCTGAAACAGATGTACTGGCTTTCCATCAGCCTGATTATTCTTGTCGCCGCGGTCGCCATCGACTACCAGTTCATTGCCAGAAACTGTTACCTGTTGCACGGTGCTGCGGCGCTGATGCTCATCGCCGCCTTCTTCCTGGGGGGACCCACCGCGGGCACCCATCGCTGGATCCAGATCGGATACTTTTCCTTTCAGCCGTCTGAGTTCGCCAAGGTCAGCCTGGTTATTGTACTCGCTTCCTCGCTCTCGGGCAGCACGCCCGCCACCGCCGGCCTGCTGCGAGGACTGGCGGTTCCCGGCCTGCTTACCATGGTCACCTTTCTCCTGGTCTTTGTCCAGCCGGACCTGGGCACCGCCGGCCTGCTGTTGATCATTTTTATCAGCTTTGTGTTCCTGGTAAGGTTGGATATCAAGCAGATTGCCGTGGCGGCGGTTTCCGGCCTGGTGCTCCTGCCCTGTTCGCTTTTTTTTATGGAGGAGTATCAGAAAAAAAGGATTATCACCTTTTTAAATCCCGACAAGGATTCCCTGCGCGCCGGCTATCAGGCCATACAATCAAAAATCGCCATTGGTTCAGGAATGCTTTTCGGCAAGGGTTTTATGAGCGGCACCCAGAGTCAGCTCCGCTTTCTCCCGGTACAGCACACCGACTTCGCCTTTTCGGTGTGGGCGGAGGAATGGGGGTTTGCGGGCTCGGCGCTGCTGTTGCTGCTTTTCTTCCTTTTAATTTCCAAAGGCCTTAAAATCGCCACGATTGCCCGGGATCGGCTCGGTTCTTTCCTGGCGGTGGGGCTGGTACTCGTTTTATTCTGGCAGGTTTGTATAAACATCGGCATGGTCTGTGGAATTTTCCCCATCGTTGGCGTACCCCTTCCCTTTATCAGTTACGGCGGCTCGTCTCTGATAACCAACTGGGCTATCATCGGCCTGCTGCTCAACATCAGGATGAGAAGGCTTACATTTTAAGGGTTTATTATTTTTTGCTTGAAAAATTACAGCGTATACTATAAAGAGCTGGGTACTCTTCAGCCACGGACAGGTCCACATTAATGAAAGATGTTTGGAAAAACATTACCGCTCTGCTTTATACCCGAATAGAAAGCCAGGCCTATGACGCATGGATTAAACCCCTAGACTGTATTAACCTAGAAAATAATGAACTTTTTATTGAGGTACCCGATCTCTTTTTCAAGGAATGGCTGGAGGCGAACTACCTTGCCCTCATTAAAGATGCGGCCGCCGAAGTAATTCAGGATACCATCTCACTGCAGTTCGTGGTGAATGAAAAAAAAACACAAAAAAACAAGACGCCGGTCACCCGTCTCGCTCAAACCCAGCCGCTTATCGCTTCAAACATCACCAGCCGGTATACTTTTGATAATTTTGTGGTGGGTTCGAGCAATCAGTTTGCCCACGCCGCCTGCTTTTCCGTAGCCAACAATCCCGCCCTTAACTACAACCCCTTATTTCTCTTTGCCGGAGCCGGGCTGGGAAAAACCCACCTCTTAAAAGCCATAGGATATCATGCCATCCACAACAAGGTTTGCTCGAAAGTTCTATATATATCCTCCGAACAATTCACCAACGATCTCATCAATTCCATACGCTATGAAAAAATGGCCGATTTTCGCGAACGCTTCAGAACACTCAGCCTTCTGCTGATTGACGACATTCAGTTTATCGCCGGCAAAGAAAGAACCCAGGAGGAGTTTTTCCATACCTTCAACACCCTATATGAGTCCCATCAGCAGATTGTTTTAACCAGCGACACCCCTCCTAAGGATATGCATTCACTTGAAGATCGGTTGCGTTCCCGATTTGAGTGGGGTCTTATTGCCGACATCCAGCCGCCGGACACGGAAACAAAAGTGGCCATCATCAAACAAAAGCTGCGAGGAGAAAACATCGTCCTTCCCAACGACGTGGCTTTTTTTCTCGCCTCAAACGTCAAATCGAATATACGTGAACTGGAAGGATTGTTAACCCGGGTGGTCGCCTATGCTTCGCTTAACAAATGCGACATCACCCTTGACCTTGCCAAGGACGTATTGAAGGACATTATAAAAACCAGGGAAAAAGAGCTCAATATCGGCATTATCCAGAAAGAGGTTTGTAATCACTTCAATATCAAGCTTTCGGATTTAAAATCAGCACGCAAACAAAAAACCATTGTTATGCCCCGGCAAATATGCATGTACCTTGCGCGCACCTTAACCAAACTGTCATTCCCGGAAATTGGCGCCCAGTTCGGTGGAAAGGATCACAGCACCATAATCTACGCCGTCAACAAAATAGAAAAAGCCCTTGAGCACGACAAACCATTACAAAACCATGTCGAAACATTGATAAGCAAACTGACCGGCAGATAAGAAAAACTTGTGGATAAGCGGTTCATTCTCTGTGGATTGTTGCACTACCATAAAAAGTTATAAAAATAATCCAACATAGTTATTAACTAAAATTATTAAAAAAAATAGGTTCTTGGTGAGGTTATCCCCGTATTCAACACTACTATTACTATTACAATCTAAAAAAAATAAGAGAAGGAGATATGTATGAAGTTTTCCATAGACAAACAAATCCTCTCTGAATGTCTAAAAAAATTTCAGGGCATTATTGAAAAAAATCCTGTGGTTCCCATAGCCGCAAGCCTTCTTCTGGAAGCAAAAGACAATGAGCTGGTAATTAGCGCAACAAATTTTGAAGTGGGCATAATCGTCAGGAAGAATCTGCCGGTGATGGAAAAAGGAACCATCGTTGTGGACGGGCAGAAATTTACTGAAATAGTGAGTCAAATGCCGGAGGGGGAGATTAACTTGGAACGAAAGGATGATGGATGGATCACGCTCAGGCACGGGAAAAACATTCAGTTTAATCTGGCGGTGCTCTCGGATGAGAAAATACCCCCCATCAAGGTTGATGAAAAGGTTAGGTACGGTGAGATTGAAGCGGGTATGCTGGCCGATCTCTTTAAAAAAACCGTTTATGCGGTTTCGGATGATCGGACACGAGATGTGTTGAGGGGCGTATTGATAGAGGGGGAAAAAAACAAGGTGAGAATGGTTGCGACCGACGGTCACCGCTTGGCCCTGGTGGAAAAGGATGATGTGTTGATTGCCGGCGCTGAGCTTAAAAAGGGGACGATTGTGCCCAAAAGAGGGGCAAAGGAAATAAGAAGGTTGGCCCAGGAATTAAAAAATGATGCGGTGGTAAAAGTCGGTTTCAGCGATAAAAATGTAACCATTACCGAAGGAGGGGAGACGCTGATTGTACGACTGATTGAGGGTGAGTTTCCGGATTATGCCATAGCGATTCCGAAAGACAACGCAAACAGGATAATGGTGAAGATAAAATTATTTATGGATACCTTGAAGCGGGTCACGCTGCTGGCCGATGAGGAAACAAGGGTGGTGAAGTTTCTTTGCAGGGATGGGGTGATGATTATTTCATCGAAAAAACTCGGGGTGGGAGAGGCGATGGAAGAGTTGGAGGTGGAATGTGAGGGTGATGCGGTTGAATTCGGTTTGAACAGCAGGTATATTTTGGATGTACTGAACACCCTCGAGGGTGAGGATGTGGTGATTGAGGTAAAAGACGGGCAGACCCCGATACTGTTTAAGGAGAAGGGACAGGAAAAAACACTTTCGATCATAATGCCCATGATGATCTGATGCGGCGTTTAATGAAACCGCCTGAGGAAAGTTTTTACCTGCGTGCCCGCGGATATGATGAATACTGTATAAACAACCCCCGCACCATCATCTCATAACCCGCTTTTTAAAATTTTTCTTTTACCGCCGTTCACACAGCACTATGAGACGAAGATATAACCGCGTTCGAAAGGTTATGGGAAAGAGCGGCGTTGATGCGCTGGTTATCACCTCGCCGGAGTCGATACGCTATCTGACCGGATTCAGCGGCAGCGAATCCCTATTAATCATCGACAGGAAGGAAGGCGTCCTCTTTGTTGATTCCCGCTATACCGAGCAGGCGCGCCACGAATGCGGCGATGTACAAACGGTTGAGTGTGTGAATAAATTAGACCGCGCCCTGCAATATTTGAGGGATTCGGGATTGAGCAACGTCGGGTTTGATCCGCAGAAGCTGACGGTTGCTCAGAAAAAGATTTTCGACGCGCCGGGCCTTTTTAATCTGGTTGAGCTGCCTGACCTGATGGAGGGGGTGAGGTCCATAAAAGATGCGGACGAGATCGGCCGCATCAGGAATGCCGCGCGCATTGCGTCCGCCGCCTTTGAAGAGGTGCTGAGCGAGGCGAGGGTCGGATCGAGAGAGAAAGAGATTGCGCTGCAGCTTGAATTTGTCATGAGAAGAAAGGGGGCGGAGGCCGTTCCCTTCCCCATAATCGTGGCATCGGGTCGGAGGGGCGCGTTACCCCACGGCTTGGCTTCAGATAAAAAAATAGAGAAGGGCGATCTGGTTACCATGGATTTTGGATCGGTTCACAGGGGTTATTGCTCGGACGAAACATGTACCGTGGTATTCGGCAGACCGGGGAACAGGCAAAAAAAAGTGTATCAGGTGGTGAGGGACGCGCACGACCGGGCAATCAGTTCCATAAAAAGGGGTGTCAGCGCGGAGCGGGTTGATGCGACGGCACGCGGGGTGGTGGAAAAGGCGGGATTGGGGAAATATTTCAGGCATGGAACCGGTCACGGCGTGGGTCTTGCGGTTCACGAGGAACCGCGTATTGCCCCGGGGCGGAACACCATTCTGGAAGAAAACATGGTTTTTACGGTTGAGCCCGGCGTCTATATCCCAGGCTGGGGCGGCGTGCGAATAGAGGATTTGGTTCGGGTGACCAGCGACGGAGGTGAGTTGCTCAGCTCGGTGAGCAAGAAATTGTTGTGCTTGTAAGGCTTAAAGGAGATGAGGTATGTACGAAACATCTGATATCAGGAGAGGATTGAAGATCGAGCTGGAAGACGATGTGTATGTGGTAATTGAGTTTCAGCACGTCAACCCGGGCAACTGGCGGGCCTTCATAAGAACCAAGCTGAAAAGCCTGTCCCGGGGAAACGTTATTGAAAGAACCTTTCGGTCGGGGGAGAAACTGGGCCGGCCGGACCTTGAAGAAAAGAAAATGCAGTTTCTCTACGGCAGCGGAGACCAGTATTGCTTCATGGACCAACAGACCTATGAGCAAATGTACCTGACCGAAGAACACCTGGGGGACAACAAGAGCTTCGTGAAAGAGAATGCCACCATCTCGGTGCTCCTGTATAAGGGGGTTCCCATCGCGGTTGATCTTCCCACCTTTGTTGAGTTGGCCGTCGTGCAGACGGATCCGGGCGCGCGGGGTGATACGGTGACCGGAGGAAGCAAGCCGGCCACCCTGGAGACCGGCGCGGTCATCCAGGTTCCGCTCTTTGTCAACCAGGGCGATGTGATTAAGGTCGACACCCGCACCGGAACCTATGTGGAACGGGTGTGAGGGCGGGTGCGGTGATGTAGCCGCGCCGATGTGGAAGCAGATAAAAAAAACATCCTGTTGGGTTCGGCACCCAAACAGGATGTTTTAATTTAAAAAACCG
>CAYWLT010000082.1:0-11523 GCA_964459295.1 uncultured Thermodesulfobacteriota bacterium | reverse complement strand
TTGTCGACATCAAGCATCTCTCCCATGATTCCAAACAGGTCGGTGCGGACGGGCTTTTTGTCGCATTAAAAGGCGCCCGCAGCAACGGCCATGCGTTTGTTGCGGAAGCGATCGCTTCCGGCGCCCGGGCGGTAATGGTGGAAGAAGAAATCGGTGCCGGGGAGGCGGTTACCGTGATCACCGTGCCGGACACGCGGATAGCGCTGGCGGAGGCTGCCGACCGTTTCTTCGGGCATCCCTCCCGGCAGCTGACCGTCATCGGCATCACCGGCACCAATGGGAAAACCACCACCTCCTTTCTGGTTGAATCCATCCTCAAGCAGGCGGGATACCGGCCCGGGGTGATCGGGACGATTGACTACCGCTTCGGCGACATTCGCCGGCCCGCCCCCAACACCACCCCCAACGCCCTGGTCCTGCACGGCATCATCAGGGAAATGGTTGACGCCCGCGTCACCCATCTGATCATCGAGGTATCCTCGCACGCCCTGGAGCAACATCGGGTGGAGCGTCTTGACTTCAACGTCGCGGTCTTTACCAACCTGTCGGCCGAACACCTCGATTACCACGGCAGCATGGAAAGCTACGGCCGGTCCAAACAACTGCTCTTCGACTACTATCTGCCGCGGAGCTGCAAGGGGAAAAAATACGCGATGATCAACTACGACGATGATTTCGGCAAGGGGCTCTGCACGGTCGGCAAGGCGCAGCTGCTGCGCTATGGCATCCGGGAAGGCATTGAAATCAGCGTGAAAGATATGGAGCTGAACCACAGCGGCACATTGCTGCGGGTGATGACCCCCGCCGGTGAAGTCGAACTGCACTCCCCGCTGATCGGCTCTTTTAACTGCGAAAACATCCTGGCGGCGCTGGGTGTGGCGCTCACCCAGGACATTCCCCTGCCGGTAATCCGGCAGGGCATTGCCGGACTTACCCGCATCCCCGGCCGGCTGGAGCAGGTGCCCAACCGCAGGGGCTTGACCATTCTCATCGACTATGCCCATACCAGCGACGCGCTGGCGCAGGTGCTTGAAACCCTGCGGGGGCTGGGACCTAAGCGGCTGATCACCGTATTCGGCTGCGGAGGAGACCGCGACATCACCAAGCGCGGGCCCATGGGAGACGAGGCGACCCGGAGAAGCGACATCACCATTATCACCTCCGACAATCCCCGCACTGAAAATCCCTTGGACATCATAGAGCAGATTGAAGCCGGCATCGACAAAAAAGTCGTCGCCCGGCTTACCCGCCGGGGGTTGAACGAAAACGGCCACCGGCCCGGCTATGTCATTATCCCCGACCGGCGCGAAGCGATCGAAACGGCGGTCGGGCTGAGCCGGCCGGGGGACATCCTCCTGATTGCCGGCAAGGGCCACGAGGACTATCAGATCATCGGAAACCAGAGGCACCAATTCAGCGACAGGGAGGAGGTATCCAGCGCTCTGTCCCGGTTATCGTGAAAGAGGGGCACATCCGGTACAATGGATCTCAGTATTGAAAGCATCGCAGCGGCGGTCTCCGGCCGGTTACGGCAGGGCAGCCCCCGGACGAAGGCGGAGGGCGTTTCCACCGATTCCCGGTCGATTCGCGCGGGTGAGCTTTTCATCCCGCTCAAAGGGGAACACTTCGACGGTCATGATTTTATCGGCCAGGCGTTGCAGGCCGGGGCCGCGGGAATCATGATCAGCCGGGACTGGCACGGTCCAACCCCGCCGCCCGGCACTCCGCTCATCGAGGTAGCGGACACCCTGACCGCCCTGGGCGATCTCGCCCGGGCCTGGGCGCAGCATGCCCAGGCCACCATCATTGCCATCACCGGAAGCAACGGCAAGACCACCACCCGGGAAATGACCGCGGCCATTCTGGAGCGGTCCCACGCCGTCCTCAAACCCCGATGCAACTGGAACAACCTGATCGGGCTCCCGCTTACCCTGCTGGAACTGAAGCCCCATCACCGGATGGCGGTCCTGGAACTGGGCATGAGCCGGCGGGGCGAAATCAGGCGGCTGGCCGAGATCGCCGGGCCCCGCATCGGCGTCATCACCAATGTGGGGCCGGTCCACCTGGAATATCTCAACACCTTAGAGGAGGTGGCGCTGGCCAAAGGCGAGCTGTTGGAGTCGCTCGGCGGCACCGCTCAGGCAGTGCTTAACGCGGACGACCCCCGGCTCGCACCGCTGGCCGGGCGCTGCGCCGCGCCGATTACCACCTTCGGCTTTGCCGCGACCGCCCGGGTGCGGGCGCTCGACCCGGCGTCTCCCGCGAGCAGGGAAAACCGCTTTACCCTTGCCATGGGGAAGGAACGCGCCCCGGTATCGCTAAAGGTCCCGGGCAGGCATTCCATGTACAACGCGCTGGCGGCGGCCGCGGTGGCCGGCCTCTGCGGCGTCGGCATGGAGGACATAAAGGCGGGTCTGGAGGGGTACACCTCTTTCCCGGGCCGGATGGAGATCATTCGCCTGGATGATGCCATCACCATCATCAATGATACCTATAATGCCAACCCCGCCTCCATGGAAACCGCCCTTACCACCCTGGCGCAGCTCAGGGGGAACGGCCGGGGCATCGCGGTGCTGGGGGATATGCTGGAGCTGGGCGAGGCTTCGGAGGCATATCACCGCCAGCTGGGATCGCTGATCAGGACCCTGCAGATCGGACCGGTCATTCTCACCGGCGCTCACGCGCGCACCGTGGCGGCGGCGGCCGGCGCCGGATCAACCGGGGTCTCCATTTCCATCGCAGACACCCATGAAGAGATCGCCCGGCAGCTTGTCATGACCGTGCAGCCGCGCGACTGGATCCTGTTCAAGGGATCGCGGGGCATGAGGATGGAGCAAGGCATGGAACTTTTCAGGCAACTGAGAAACGCGCGCACCGCCATGCCTTCGCCCCTGCCGGCGGCAGGCGCGGGGTGCAATCACTGACCGGCGACAAACCTCACTGCATTCCCGGTGCAGGATGGCGCCATGAAGGCGGGAACCGGGCACCCTGGAGGAGGGACCTATGGCAAAGCATCAGACACCCCGCATACTGGTGGTTGACGACGAAAAGGTGGTGCGGGATATCACCCAGGCATTTTTAGCCCTCAACGGATACGAGGTGCATACCGCCTCCAACGGGCGGGAGGCCTTCGACATACTGCTCAACCGCAACTATGACGTGGTCATCACCGACCTGCACATGCCCCTGATGGGGGGCGGGGAACTGCTGAAAAAAATCTCGCAACTCAAAACCGACATGGTTACCATCGTGCTGACCGGACGTGCCGGCACCGCGGCCGACTGCCGCCCCGAGCCCTACGCCCGCCTCTGCAAGCCCTTCAGCCACAACCAGCTGATTGAAGTGGTGCAGGAAGGCTTAAAAAGCCGGGTGGCCCCGGCAAACAGCTAAACCGCAAGGAAATCGATTCATGCTCTATCACCTGCTTTACCCTCTGCATGAGACCTACAGCATATTTAACGTCTTTCGCTATATTACCTTCCGGACCATCTACGCCATTATCACCGCCCTGCTCTTAACCCTCCTGCTCGGCACCTGGTTTATCAGCCGGCTCCGCCGCTTCAATCTCGGGCAGCAGATCCGGGAGGACGGGCCGCAGGGTCATTTGAACAAGCGCGGCACTCCCACCATGGGCGGGATCCTGATCCTCTTTTCCCTGTCGGCGGGCGCGTTGCTGTGGGGTGATCTCACCAACAAGCACCTCTGGACGGTGCTGTGCGCCACCTGGGCACTGGGCGGCATCGGCCTGATCGACGATCTGAAAAAAATCCGCAGCAAGAGCTCCCGGGGCGTCTCTGCCCGGTTCAAGCTCTGGGGTCAGATGCTGGTGGGAGCGGCTCTGGGTATCTACTTCTACCTCGCCCCCGCCTTTGACAACCATCTGACCATACCGTTTTTCAAAGAGGTGTCGATCAATCTCGGCATTTTCTACATTCCGTTTGTGGTCCTGATCATCGTCGGCACCTCCAACGCGGTGAACCTCACCGACGGGCTGGACGGCCTTGCCATCGGCCTGGTCCTGATGGTATCGCTGACCTACCTCCTCTTTTCGTATTTCACCGGGCACAGCAAGATTGCCAGTTACCTGCAGATTCTTTATATCCCCGGCAGCGGGGAGCTGACCGTTTTTTGCGGCGCCCTGCTGGGGGCGGCCACCGGCTTTCTCTGGTTCAACGCCTATCCCGCCCAGATGTTCATGGGTGATGTCGGTTCCCTGTCGCTGGGCGGCGCCCTGGGCACCATCGCCATCATCAGCAAGCACGAAATACTTCTGGCCATTGTGGGGGGCATCTTTGTCGCGGAAGCCCTCTCGGTCATTTTCCAGGTCGCTTCATACCGCATCCGAAAAAAGCGCATCTTTGCCATGGCCCCCCTGCACCACCATTACGAACTGAAAGGGTGGGCGGAGCCCAAGATCATCGTGCGGTTCTGGATCATCGCCGCCATCCTGGCATTGATTGCCATCAGCACGCTCAAATTGCGGTAGCATCAGCCGTGCGGTAAGCGTAAAAGCACATGGTTGTGGCGTCAAAAGCCCCTCCCCTTTTGAGCCACGCATCAGATGAGGGATTTTTCAACCGCCTGCGAGGAGCACCAGGAACCCGTGGAACAGCTCAACCGATCGTATCCGGAGATCAGCGGTACCAAAGCGCTCGTGGTGGGGCTGGGCGCCACCGGCCTTGCCGCCGCCCAATTTCTCCATCGCCGGGGCGCGCAGGTCACGGTCAGCGAGGTTCGCCCGGAGGCGGCGGTCCTGCCCGCGCTGCGCGCTCTCAGGGAGCAAGGCATTGCGGTTGAAACCGGCAGCCACCGGCTTCCCTTGTTCCTGGCCGCCGACCTGATTGTGGTCAGCCCGGGTGTTGCGCTGGAAACCCCGCCGCTGCGGGCGGCGGCGGACCGGGGCGTGGAGATCATCAGCGAGATCGAGCTGGCCTACCGCTTTATCAGCACTCCTATGATCGCGGTCACCGGCACCAACGGCAAGACCACCACCGTCAAACTCATGGCGGAGATGTTTCGCCGCGCCGGCATCGAGGCGTTTCTGGGCGGCAATGTCGGCAACCCCCTGATTGAATATGCCTTGCACGGCCGCAGCGCACGATTCATCATTGCCGAAATCAGCAGCTTCCAGCTGGAGGGAATCCGCAGCTTCCGGCCCTTCATCAGCGTGCTGCTCAATCTCCAGCAGGACCACCTCGACCGCTATGACTCCTACGACGCATACGTAGCCGCCAAGGCGCGCATCTTCGCCAATCAGCGGGAGAGAGACTATGCCCTGCTCAATGCCGATGATCCCGATGCGCGAAAGCTGACCTCCGCCGTCCGGGCGACGCTGCTTACCTTCAGCTCCGGCCGGCCGGTGCCCGCGGGCATCTACCACCGCGACCGCCTCCTCCACTACCGGGTGGGAAACGAGCAGGCGACCTACGCCGCCGACCGCCTCCGGCTCCAGGGAACCCATAACCTTCACAACATCATGGCCGCGGCCGCCGTAAGCACCCTCTGCGGCTGCGCGCCGGATGCCATCCAGCACACCATCGAAGAATTTACCACCCTGCATCACCGCCTGGAATTTCTGCTGGAACACAAGGGCATCCGATTTTACAATGATTCGAAGGCAACCAATGTGGGCTCGGTGGTCAGCGCCCTGGATTCCATGAGCCCGCCGCTTATTCTCATCGCCGGCGGCAAGGACAAGGGCGGGGATTATGATCCGCTCATCCCCTTGCTGAAGGAAAAAGTGAAGGCCCTGGTGCTCATCGGCGAGGCCCGGCATAAAATGCGGGAGGCGCTCCAGTCGTCCACCACCATCATCCTGGCGGACAGCCTCGAAGACGCCTTCCGGCGTTCGGTGACCGAGGCGTCGCCCGGTGACACCGTACTTCTTTCTCCCGCCTGCTCCAGCTTTGACATGTTCACCGGCTATGAGCAGCGGGGAGACGCTTTCAGCGCGCTGGTCCGCCGTTTCGCGGGCAACCATGTCCGGGGGAAGCCATAATGGAATCGCGCAAGCTATATGACCGGCTGCTGCTCGCCATCGTTTTCATCCTGGTGATGATCGGCATCATCATGGTCTACAGTTCAAGCTCCATCTCCGCGGCCGACAAGTGCGGCACCGACACCTACTACCTGAAAAAGCAGATTGCCTTTGCCGCCGCCGGATTCCTGATGCTGTTTATCGCCCGAAACCTCCGCTACCAGGTTCTCAAACGGTTTGTCTACCTCATCCTGGGACTGAGCGTGCTCTCGCTGGTCCTGCTGTTAATCCCCGGGGTGGGTAAAACCATCGGCGGCGCCACCCGCTGGCTGCGGGTGGGACCGGTCTCCTTTCAGCCCTCGGAGTTCGCCAAGCTGAGCCTGGTGATCTTCCTCGCCTATTCCCTGGCCGCCAAGGAGGATAAAATGAAATCCTTCACCGTCGGCTTTCTTCCCCATCTGCTGGTCACCCTGACCATGGCCGTGCTCGTTCTGCCACAGCCGGATTTCGGAACCGCCATGGTGATGATCCTGCTCTTCCTGGTGATGATTTTCGCGGCGGGAGGCAGTGTCAAGCACCTGGGCTCCTTTTCCGCCCTTGCCGCGGCCGGCGGCTACCTGCTGATCGTCTCCGCCGATTACCGGCTTGAGCGCATCACCGCCTTTCTTGATCCATGGAAAGACGCATCGGATACCGGATTTCAGATCATCCAGTCGTTCCTGGCGTTTGGATCCGGCGGGTTGTGGGGAACCGGCCTGGGAAACGGCACCCAGAAGCTCTTTTATCTGCCCGAGCCCCACACCGACTTTATTTTCTCCATCCTGGGACAGGAACTGGGCTTTGTCGGAACATGCGCCGTCATCCTGCTCTTCGCTCTGCTGGTTTATTGCGGCATAAAAATCTGCCTCAAGGCGCCCGACCTCTTTGGAGCGTACCTGGCGCTGGGCATTACCGCTTTCATTGGATTGCACGCGGCCATCAATCTGGGGGTGGTGATGGGGCTCCTGCCCACCAAGGGCTCCACCCTCCCTTTCATCAGCTATGGCGGAACCTCCCTGGTCATCAACCTGACCGGCATGGGCATCCTGCTGAATATCGGGTCGCAGCCTTCCATGAAAACCAAATTATGAAGATACTCATCGCCGCCGGCGGCACAGGAGGTCACTTGTTTCCGGGCATCGCGCTGGCCGAAGCATTCGGGGAAAAAGATCAGGGGAACCGCATACTCTTTGTCGGCACGGCGCGGGATCTGGACAAGCGGGCGCTGATCCCCCCCGGCTGCGACTTTGAGGCCATCGACGCCGCGAGCGTCAAGGGCAAAAATCCGCTGCGCGCGCTCGTCGCCCTGCTGCATCTGGGCAAAGGCGTCATGCAGTCGCTGGTGATCATCAAACGGTTCGCCCCCCAGCTGGTGCTCGGGCTGGGAGGTTATGTCTCGGCCCCGGTGCTCGCGGCGGCATGCCTTCTGCGAGTCCGCCGGGCCATCCACGAGCAAAACCTGCTTCCCGGACTGACCAACCGGGCACTGGGCGTCATAGCGAACCGCATCTTCATTTCGTTTGAGGAATCGCGGCGCTATTTCCCGCGGGGCAGGACGGTGGTGGCGGGAAATCCCTTGCGCCGGCAGCATCGCTGCGAGACATCGGCGCCGCCCCGCCGCCCGCCGTTTACATTGCTGGTCATAGGCGGCAGCCTGGGATCGCACCAGATCAACGGCGCGCTCACCGAGGCGCTGGATGAACTGCGGCCGATCCGGGAGGAGCTGATGATCATCCATCAAACCGGCTCCGCCGACCTCGGCGCGGTCACCGATGCCTATCGCCGGCAGGGATTCGCCGCCGAGGCGTCTCCCTTTATTGAAAACATGGCCGCCGCCTACCGGCGCGCGCACCTGGTCGTCTCGCGCGCCGGCGCCACCACCCTGGCTGAACTGATGATGCACGGCAAGGCCTCGATTCTCATTCCCTATCCCCGGGCCTCGGACAATCATCAGCATTACAACGCCATGTTTCTGGTCAAACGCGGCGCCGCCCGGATAATTAATCCGCGGGAACTCACCGGCCGAAGTCTGGCGGAACAGGTGCTGCGGCTCTACCGCTCCCCGGGCGAGCTTGCGGCCATGGGGGAAAACGCGGGCAGGCTGGCCCGGCCCGGCGCAGCCCGGGAGATTGTCGAACACTGTTACGCGCTGCTAAGCTAAGCGGTGGCTGAAAAACACCCATCTGCTTAGTGGCTCAATGGGGAGCGGCTTTTGACGCCTGAGGGAAACTACTTTTTCCACAACCGGCTGGGATCATTATGTACCAGAGCATAAAACATATTTACTTTGTGGGGATCGGCGGCGCGGGTATGAGCGGCATCGCCGAGGTGCTGCTCAACCTCGGCTACCGGGTGAGCGGGTCCGACCTCAGGCTCACCGAAACCACCGAGCGGCTGCAGAGGCGCGGCGCGACCATTTTCCAGGGCCACCACGCCGAGCACGTGACCGACGTTGACGTGGTGGTCACCTCATCGGCGGTCAGGGCAAACAACCCCGAGGTGATCGCGGCGCGCAACCGGACCATACCGGTAATCCCGCGGGCGGAGATGCTGGCTGAATTAATGCGGCTGAAATACGGCATTGCCGTGGCCGGCGCCCACGGCAAGACCACCACCACCTCGCTCATCGGCGTGGTGCTTGACCGGGGGGGCATCAGCCCCACCGTGGTTATCGGCGGGAAGCTGAACACCATCAACACCAACACCATCCTGGGCAAGGGCGATTTCCTGGTGGTGGAGGCGGACGAAAGCGACGGCTCATTTCTCAAGCTCTCACCCACCATAGCCGTGATCACCAACATCGATCCCGAACATCTCGATTATTACGGAACGATCGATGAAATCAAGCGCGCCTTTACCGCCTTTGCCAACAAGATTCCCTTTTACGGCCTGATCATTCTCTGTCTCGACAATCCCCATGTGCAGGATCTGATCCCCCATCTGGAAAAACGCTTTCTCACCTACGGGCTGACCCCCCAGGCCGACCTGCAGGCGATGGATATCTCCTGCGAGGGGTTCTCCATGAGCTTTACCGTGCTTTATCAGAAGGAGGAGCTGGGCCGGGTGGAGATTCCCCTTCCCGGCACACACAACGTGCTCAACGCGCTGGCGGCGATTGCCGCGGCGCGGGAGATCAAGATCCCCTTTCCGGTGATACAGGAGGCGCTTAAAACATTCGGCGGCGTGCAGCGCCGGTTCCAGCTCAAGGGCACCTTCAGCGGCATTAACCTGATCGACGATTACGGTCATCATCCAACCGAAATCAAAGCGACCCTGAGCGCGGCAAAGGATATCTGGAAAGGCCGGGTGGTGGTGCTGTTCCAGCCCCACCGCTACACCCGCACCCGGGACCTGTACCGTGAATTTCTCACCGCCTTTAACCAGGCGGATCTGTTGCTGCTCACCGATATTTATCCGGCCGGAGAGGATCCCCTGCCGGGCGTGACCGCCGAAGACCTCTACCGGGGCATCAGGGAACGGGGGCATAAACATGTCATTTACGTCCCCCGGAAAGAGGAAATGGTCGATCAGCTTATGGCATTGCTTGAACCGGAAGACAACATCATCACCCTGGGCGCCGGCGACATCTCTCAGTTGGGAGACGAGCTCATGCGCAGGTTGAAAGGTCTTTCATGATCTTTGGTTCATGAACCGGAACACGGCAAAAGAACTGGCCGCACTGACCAGGGGAAAGGTGCTGCTCCAGGTTCCCCTGAGCCGGCACACCTCCCTCAAAGTGGGGGGGTGCGCGGACATGATGATCTGCCCGGTGCATCCGGAGGAAGTGCAATCCATCATCCGCTTTTGCGCCGAAAGGGCCATTCCCCATCTGGTCATGGGCGCGGGAACCAACCTACTGGTCCGGGACGGAGGCATCAGGGGTCTGGTAATCAAGCTGACCCGCGGCTTCGGGAAAATAACCCTGATAAGCCCGGAAGGGGGTCAACCGATGCTCCGGGCGGAGGCCGGCACGTCGCTGCGACGGCTGCTCGCGGTCTGCCTGGAAAAGCAACTGTCCGGGCTGGAATTCACCAGCGGTATCCCCGGGTCACTGGGCGGGGCGTGGGCGATGAATGCCGGCGCGCGGGGAAGGGAGATGGCCGATATCACCCAAGCCCTGACCCTGCTCACTCCCCGGGGAGAGATAGAAGAAACCGGAAGCCCCGGCCTATGTTTCGACTATCGACGTCTGCGGCTGCCCCCGGGCACCATCATCCTGAAAGGGCTGCTGCGGGTACGGCGGGGAAGCAGGAATGTCATTGCCGGGGAAGTGGAAATGATAAATCGACAGAGGCGGCAAACCCAGCCTCTCGACCTGCCCAGCGCGGGATCGGTATTCAAAAATCCGCCGGGCGATGCGGCAGGACGGCTGATTGAGCGGGCGGGCCTCAAGGGCCGCCGGGCGGGCGGCGCCCAAATCTCGGAGCAGCACGCCAACTTCATTGTGAACCGGGGGGGGGCGACGGCAAGGGATATTCTGACGCTGATGGATATGATGCAAACCGGCGTCCACAGCGCAACCGGCATACTTTTGGAACCGGAATTACAGGTGGTGGGAGAAGATGGCTAGATCCGCAGCAGCAGCAGACATGCGGCATGCGCGCATCGGCGTGCTCATGGGCGGCGCTTCCCGGGAGCGGGAGATATCGCTGCGCACCGGCGGTGCGGTATGCGCCGCCCTGCGCAAGAAACGCTACCGGGTGACCGCCATTGATGTCACCCGCGCCATTGCTCAAACGCTGCGTGAGAAGAAGATTACCGCCGCCTTCATCGCCCTGCACGGCCGGGGAGGAGAAGACGGGACCATTCAGGGGATGTTGGAACTCATGGGGATACCCTACACCGGATCGGGGGTGCTGGCGAGCGCCCTGGCCATGCACAAGGGGATGACCAAGCACCTCCTGCGCCGCCACGGAATCCCCACCGCGGATTTCCAGGTCATCAGCGCCGCCGGCACGGTCCGGGCGAGGCTCCTCCGGAGCATCCGCCTTCCCCTGCCGCTGGTGATCAAACCGGTTGCCGAGGGATCTTCCATCGGCACCACCATCGTCAAGCACCGGAAAAACCTTGGTGAAGCATGCCGCACCGCCGCGCTTTATGACCGGCAGATCCTGGTGGAGCGGTTCATTGAAGGTCGCGAAATCACCGCGGGGATTGTGAACGGCCGGGCGCTGCCGCTCATTGAGATTGTGCCGCGGCAGGGATTGTATGACTTTACCGCCAAATATACCCCCGGGCACACCACCTATATCCCCGCCCCCCGGATGAAAAAACGCACCGCGCAGCTCATCCGGGATGTGTCGCTTGAAACCTATCACGCCCTCGGCTGTGAGGGCGCCGCCCGGGTTGACCTGATGCTCGACCACCGCACCGATGAGCCGTTTGTGCTTGAGATCAACACCGTTCCCGGCATGACCGCGACCAGCCTTCTTCCCCTGGCGGCACGGCATGCCGGCTTAAGCTTTGCTGCCCTGGTTGAACGGATTATGCTCTCCGCACGGCTCAAG